>DATCXH010000054.1:0-10444 GCA_036565925.1 Vicinamibacterales bacterium | reverse complement strand
CAGCCTTCGCGGATGATGGCGCATGATGGGCCCTCTTCTGGAGTGGGGGCAATACTACAACAGCCTTCGGGGAGCGCTCTTCACCTGTCTTGATCAACGCAGAGATCGCAAAGATCACAGAGAAAAACCACATGATGCGTCCCAGTGGTGGGGGCGCCGCGCTACGCGCGGCGGGGACTCAGACGAGGCCGGAACGTGAATGGCCCAGGGAAAGAAGGCAGGCATTCATGAGTCCGGTCTGTGGCCGTCGTGACCGCTGTGTTGAGAACCTCGGTGACCTCCGCAACGCGTTCGACACTCTGACTCTCGCAGGTTAGGATGGACAGTCCTGCCCCGAAGGGCAGCGCTTGCCTGATGCCGAAATCAATCAGTCACTACCAGATCACCGGCACACTCGGCGAAGGCGGTATGGGCATTGTCTATGCGGCCTGGGACGATCGGCTGCATCGAGCGGTCGCCCTGAAGACCATCCGCGCGAATGTATCCGACCCGGCTGCCACTGAACGGCTTCGGCGCGAGGCGCGCGCCGCGGCACGTGTCAATCACCCCAACATCTGCCAGCTGTACGACGTCGGCTCCGAGGATGGGCAGTTCTACATCGCCATGGAACTTCTGGAGGGTGAGCCGCTGTCCTCACGGATGGCGGAGGGACCGTTGCCACTCGGCGAGGCCGTCTCGATCACCTTGGCGACGTTGTCCGCGCTCGACGCCCTGCACCGGAACAGCCTCATTCACCGCGACCTCAAACCGTCGAACATCTTCCTGACGCCGCACGGCGTCAAGCTGCTCGACTTCGGCCTGGCGCGTCCGCTCGACGAGCACGACGTGCAACTGACCACGCCAGGAATGTTGATGGGGACGCCGAGGTATCTCGCGCCGGAGCAGCTGGAGGGTCAGCCTGCCGATCACCGAGGCGATCTGTTCTCTACCGGTGTCGTGCTCTACGAAATGATCACGGGCGAGCCGGCCTTTCGGGGACGCACAGTGCCGGAAGTCGTGCACGCGGTGGTCTACGACCATCCTCCCGCGCTCGGCGGCTCGGCCGCGGTCGCCGCGGTGGACCGCATCGTTCATAAGGCGCTCGCGAAGAAACCGCAGGATCGCTACAAGACCGCAACGGCGATGGCCGACGAACTGCGGTCGGCGATTTCGTCCGCCGACACGGGCTCGGTCGCGCGTCCGCCTCGTCCCATCACGCGGCTGATCGTCTTGCCGTTCAAGATGCTTCGACCGGATCCCGAAATCGATTTTCTGGGCTTCGGTCTCTCCGACGCGCTGACCACCTCGTTGTCGGGACTCGACTCACTGTTGGTGCGGTCCAGTCTGACCGGTTTGCAGTTCGTTACCGACGCGATCGATCTCGAGGCCGTTGCGAAAAAGGCCGACGTCGATGCGGTACTGACCGGCACGCTGTTGCGAGTCGATGAGCAGCTGCGGGTGACGGCCCAGTTGTCAGAGATGCCGGGCGGAACAGTCCGCTGGTCGCAGTCGATGATCGCTCGCGTCGGCGACGCTTTCCAGTTGCAGGACGCGCTCACCAGCCGCATCGTCGAATCACTGTCGCTGCCGCTGAGCGCGCGCGATCGTCAGGTCCTCAAGCACGACGTGCCGGCCAACCCCAAGGCGTACGAGTACTACCTTCGCGCCAATCAGCTGGCCTACCACGTGCGCACCTGGTCGGTGGCTCGCGATCTGTATCGACAATGTCTCGAAGAAGACCCGCGATACGCACCGGCATGGGCACGCATTGCGCGGCTCCATCGCATCATCGGCATGTATTCAGGCGCGGAGGCAGACGAGGCGTACGCCCAGGCTGAAGAGGCGTTCACTCGCGCGCTTTCCCTCAACCCTGACCTGTCGATTGCCCACAACCTGTATACCCTGCAGGAGATCGAAACCGGTCGAATCAAGCAGGCGATGCTCCGTCTGCTCGAGCGCGTGCGTCAGCGCACGTCCGATCCCGAACTGTTTGCGGGGTTAGTGCAGGCGTGTCGGTACGCGGGGCTTCAACGTCCGGCCATCGCCGCACACGAGCACGCTCGCCGCCTCGATCCGCAGATCCGGACGGCGGTGGCCCACTCGTATCTGATGGTCGGTGAGTACGAGAAGGCGATTGTGTTCGACCAGGATGAACCGCAGCTGATCGCCCTCCTCGCCATGGACCTGATGGGCGACCGCGAACGGGCGATCGCGCACGCGCGAGGGCAAATCACGCCTGGACTGCCGCTGATGTTCCGGCTGTTCTTCGAGGGCACGCTCGCGGTGCTGGAGAATCGTCGCGACGACGTCCGTTCAACCGGCGAGCAGCTGCTCAAGATGTGGTCGCTGCGTGACCCGTGCGGTACCTATTACTTCGCCCGCGCGCTCGCGGCCGCGGAACATCCAGAGGCGCTCTCGATGTTCAAGCGCGCCGTCGAAGGTGGATTTAATTGCGCGCCGTTCTTCTGGCGGGATCCGTGGCTCGATTCACTGCGTGGCAACCGCGAGTTCGATGCCCTCATCGCTCAGGCGGAAGCGGGTTACCGCGACGCGGCCGCGGCGTTCGTCGCGGCCGGCGGAGAGCAGATGCTGGGGCCGGTTGAGCAGGACTGATTTCAGGATTGCCACAGTGACCGCCCTCAACGCGGAGGCACGGAGACGCGGAGGTCACGGAGCTGTCGCGGGGCGGCCGGCCGTTCCGGCCGGCTTAGGGAACGAGATGATGCCTCGATCGCAAATGCTCGTCGCCCTTCGATGAAGCACTTGCGCTCGAGGCCTCATCTCATTCTCCACCGCGCTACGCGCGGCGCCCCGCCGCTTGAGCCGTCACTGTGGATGCGTTCGGTATTCGGTCGATGGGCTCAATCTCGTTGTCAGAAGCGGAGCCACGGTGACGGAGCGGATCAGGCCGGGGCCGCGCATCGCGCGGCGTGGGTGGAGACGAGACGGAGATCACGAATGCCTCAGCGGAGGAGACGGGCATTGTGATCGCCGTCTTGTCTCCGCCCAAGTCCGGCCCGAAGGGCCGGGCCCCGGCCGGGCTCCGCGACCTCCGCGTCTCGGTGCCTCCGTGTGAGATCCGTCACCGTGCCATGAAGCACGAACGAAGCTTTACGCCGACACCGCGGCGAAGTCGAGGTTCTCGGTGATCCTCGTCCCATCCTTCTGGAACGCGTCGGCCAACATTCGAATCCGGCGTTTTGCCTCGTTGAGATCCGAGTTGTTCAGATTGATGTTCAGCAGGTCGATGTACCACGGCAGCTTCACATCATCCATGACGTAGACGTGCGCGATCTCGCGCGCGATGGGGAGCGTCGTTCGCTTGGAGACGTCGTAGACGTCGCGGTTGCTGGCCTTCTGCAGTTTCGCGTATTCCTGCTCGAGCAGCTTTGCGAACAGTTCGCGAGTGAACGTATCGCCCGCCCGTGCGCCGCTCTCATCATCACCCGCGGTGAGCGACGCGGCCTTGTGCAGCCATTCCCACAGGATGCTGAGGCGGATTTCGCCCGTCGCCATGTCTTCCATCAGATAGAGGACATCGTCGTTGCCGAAGAAGTCGGCGGGCTTGAGTGCCGCGGCCTGAAGTCCCTGCAGGAACGCGTTGCCATACTGGAGCGCGACACTGAGCAGATCGCGTGCACCGCGAACCGTCCGAGGCGCGTCTTCCAGCATCACGAGACCATCGGCGTCGGCGCTGGTGTAGGTGAGAGGCGGGAACTTCCGTCCGATTTGGTTGTCTTCACCCACCTTCTCCCACACCGGCCTGACGATGTGGACCATCTTCCAGTGCGCGACCCATTTGCCGCTCGCGCCCTCACGCTGCTCGCGCTCGCCGCCGGCGACGGCGCGCTTCATCGCGTTGGTGACGCCGGCTTCAGAGCCGACGGGAATGTTCGGCTCCATGCCACCCTGCCACAGCGCGTACTGACCCTTCGCGTCCGGCGTGTTCACGGCGCGGCGAACGCGGTCCTCGTAAATGCGCATGTAGCCGTAAGTCATCGTGATGGCGTCGATATTGGGGTTCACGAAATTCAGATCCCACGCCATCGCGTCCGAAACGCTGTTGATGTAATCCCACCGGCCGGTGTTGAAGCCGATGAAGTGCAGCCCGAGCGCGGCGCGGATTTCCATCAACTGGAAGCACGCTTCGATCTGTTCGACCAGCACGTAGACCTTGATCGTGCCGACCGTCAGGTCGAGGTGACGCTCGAGCGTCGTCAGCATGTCGTTCCAGAGCGCTGCTTCTTCGGCGGTCTGAATCTTCGGCAGATACAACACGACCGAGGACCCCGACATCTGCAGACGGCGCTGGTTGTTGGTGACATACAGCACCAGATCGACGATCGATGCGGAGAAGCTCTCACCGCCCGTATGACGGACGTGGCGATCGTCGAGGTGCAGGCCTCGTGCGCGGAAGATCTTCGTGGTGAAGTCGAGCTGCTTCTGCCAGTCGGCGATCGTCTCGCGTCCGAAGAAGCCCTTCGCCCACGTGTTCATCTCGCCGGCGATCTGCTCGGCCACTTTGAGGAAGACAGGATCGCGATGAATGGCCAGCTTCAGGTTGCGCTGGTTGTCGAGCGACATCGTCGAGACCTGGCCCAGCGCGTCCTCGCCGTCGAACATCCACCCGTCAGCGCCCGAGAGCAGTGCGTAGGCGACGTTGCGCAGGCCGGCTTCAACCGTTGCGCCTGGCCTCGCCGCGGGACCGGTGCCCTGAATCCATTGACGCTTCAGGTCGTTCGGGATCTCGCTGCCGAGGAACTTGCCTTCGCGCGCGTCCTGCACGGTGATTTGCGTGCGCGGGATCAGCGACTTGGGATCGAGGAACGCGATGTTGCGTCGATCGCGTATCCGCGCGCCGCGCCTGGCAATACGCGCTTTCATGATCGCTTTGCGATCGGCATCGAGCGGGGCCAGTGCAGTAAGCGCGGCCAGTGCTTCGGGAGTGAAGACGTCGGGATAGCTGGACTCGAGGGTTCCTCTGATCTCGAAAGGTCTCGATGGCATGGCTACCGATAATGTCACAAGCCATGCGACGATTTCGAGCGCGATGCTCAGCCTGCTGTTCGCGGCCGTGCTGTTCGGACTGGTCTACTTTCCTACATTGAAGTACCTGTCGGTTGGAATCGTTACGCCCTACGCCAAAGTGGACGTCCGGAAGCGGTTCCTGGCGGTCTGGGTGGACGGCATACCCTTGATCGCCGCATGGTTTCTCTACCGCAATACGGAGTCGCTGTGGGGCGCTGCGATTGCAGTTCTGTATCTGCTGCTGCGCGATGGGATCGGCGGGCAGAGTCTCGGCAAGCTCCTCGTCGGCCTGGTCGTCGTCAATGTCCAGACCGGACAGTTCTGCACGTGGAAGGAATCAGCGCTGCGCAATGTCTTCGTGCTGATTCCGGGCGCTAACCTCATGGCGGTCTTCCTCGAGTCAATCACGCTCATCAGAGATCCGCAGGGGCAGCGGCTCGGCGATCGCCTGGCCCATACCCAGGTCATCGAAGGGCTGGGCGCGAAAGATCTGGCGACGTCGTTCCGGGAGTGGTGGATGAAGGTCTTCGGCGAACTGGAGCGCGACTCGCGAAGGCGGCGAAGACAGCCGGCAGAACGCTAGACACTGGTCACGGATTCAACGCAGCGATCACGGGGATTCCAGAGATATCCCACAGCGACGGCATAGAGCAGCGGCGGCCCGTGTCGATCTGGTCGATTCCCATTCGTCGTCACAGTAGAACCGATTTCACGAGCAGGAGACACGGAACATGCGATTCATCATGACGGCACGGCCGGGCGAGAACAGTAAGCCGGCGGATCCGAACGCGCCAATGGACGAGAAACTCTTCTCCACCTACATGGCGTTCAACGAAGAACTGCACAAGGCGGGCGTGCTGGTAGCAGCCGAGGGATTGAACCCGGCAGGCAAGGGCGCGCGGGTCGAGGTCAAGAAGGGCAAGCGCACGGTTGTGGATGGGCCGTTCACCGAATCCAAGGAACTGGTCGGTGGCTTCTACATCCTCGAGGTGCCGTCGCTCGAGGCGGCGATCGAATGGGCGCTGCGCGCACCGAGCGGCGCCGGCTTTGACGATGTGCTGGAGATTCGTCAGCTGACGGGAGAGGACGACATCCCGCCGGAGCTCCTCGAGCTCCTGAAGAAAGCCGCGCCGACGTGGAGCAAGACGTTTACGAAGTCGTGATGACTCGCGGTCAGGCGCGCCCTCACTCGACGACCGCATCCGCTTCGAATTCGATCAGCCAGTCGGGATCGATGAAGCGGGTGACCTGCATGATGGTGTTGGCCGGCCGAATGGCGCCGAAGTACTCGCCATGCACCGCTGCAACGGCCTGCCAGTCCTCGATTCGCGTGAGCAGTGTGCGCGTTCGCACGACCTGATTGAGCGACGAGCCGGCGCGCTCGAGCGCCTCTTTGATGATGTCGAGGCAGCGCCTCGCCTGAGCGGCGGGATCGCCGATTCCGATTGTCTTGCCGTCGAGGAGCGGCGCCGTCCCGGACACCGCGATGATCGATCCGACGCGCACCGCGCGCGAGATGCCGACCTTTGGCTCGTAAGGACTACCGCTCGAGATCAGTTGTCTCATATCAATCTTGTCTTCCCGCATCGGTGCAAGGGGACCTCTCTGACCGTACCGCCGGGCGGCAACTCAGTCATGAACTTTGGAGCTCGGGATGTTCGAGTCGCACACGCTTGATGCCGAACGCGGTGAGGCGCGCCTGAAGATTTCGCAGAACTGGTATGCGCACAGCGAGGCGCACTGGCAGCGGCGGACGGAATGGCTTGCCGCCGACCAGCGCTGACGCAATCCCTGCCTGGACTTCCGCTTGAAATCTTTGAATGATCTTCGTGAACCGCTCCCGGCGACGCTGAACCTCCGCGAGGTGACTCTCTTCCACTTGTCCAGTCCGCAATGGTTCGGTGAGGACGTTGACGGCTTCGACGGCATCCGCGATCGCGCAATTGATGCCGACGCCACCAACCGGCAGCATGACATGGGCGGCGTCGCCGATGAGTAACAGCCCCGGGCGGTGCCAGGTCGCGACGCGGCTCGCCTCGACCGAGAGCACGTTGACCTGTCGCCAATCGGAAATGTGCGACACGCGATCGGCGAGCCACGGCACCGTCGTCGCGATGGACCGTTGCAACGCTTCGATGCCTTCACTCTTGAGGCGCTGAAAGCCGCCCTTGTTCATGACGTAGCCGACCTGCCACTCGCTGGTACGGCCGAGAACGGCGGCCACTTCTTGTTTGCCGATCATCAACGCCGCTTCATCATGTTGCTCGCCCGGCTTTCGCGGCAGCCGCAGCCACAACACCTCCATCGTTCCGGACACGCTGACGGGCTCAAAGCCGGCGAGCTTTCGAACTTGTGAGAATCGACCGTCGGCGCCGACCGTCAACGCTGCTCGGACCTCATGCTGACCGTCATCGTCGCGATAGCTGACCCCGCGGACCGTGTTGCCTTCGGTAATCAGGTGCTGAACCCGCGCGCCCATGATCAGCGAGAAGGTCGGATAGCAGCGCGCTTCCTCGACGAGAAACTCGAGGAACCGCGACTGCGGCATGATCATGATGTAGGGAAACCGCGTCGGCAGCCGATTGAAGACCGCCATCGTGTGAACCTCGGACGCTGACACGAGGCGGAACGACGGCGCCTTGACGTGCGGGAGCTGATGGAGTCGATCGGCGAGTCCGATTTGGTCCAATATCTCCAGCGTCGATGGATGGATCGTGTCGCCGCGAAAGTCGCGATCGAAGTCGTGATGCGCTTCGAGCAGCGTAACGTTGATCCCGGCTCGCGCCAGCAGGAGTGACAGCATCACTCCCGCAGGACCGCCCCCGACCACGCAGCACGCGGGCTCTGGATTCAGGATATTCACCCCACAAAAGAACTAATCAACACAGGGCTCACAGAGATACGCCCACAGTGACGGAAACCCGATCCGGTGGTGGCGCGCGAAGCGCGTCTTCGCGCCTCCGGGTTGAAGCCGTCATCGTGGTCGAGGGTGATCACATCGATTCCCCGATTCGAATCCGCGGTTCACAGCGCACTGGGAAGTTCACGGAATTGGCGATGAAGCACAGGTGATGTGCGCGCTCGTGCAGTGCCTCGGCGCGTGCGAGATCTCCACCGGATGCAATCACCACGTGAGGCTTGAGCGTGACCTCCGTGAATCGCCCGCCACCATCGGATCGTTCCGTCATGACACCCGAGGCTTCGTCCACGTACTCGACAACGACGATCTTCGCTTCCGCACACAGGTGCAGATACCACAGCATGTGACACGTGGAGAGCGAGCTGACGAGGAACTCCTCCGGGTTGTAGCGATCGGGATCACCACGAAACGTCGGATCGGACGAACCAGGGAGGACAGGCTTGCCGGCAGCAGCGATCTCGTGGTTCCTCGAGTAGGCGCGATAGCTGCTCGTGCCCTGACCAAGGTTGCCTGTCCATGTCACGTGCACGGAGTAGCGGTGCTGTTTGTCGTCGTGCATACGCACGGCTCCTCAGACAACCGAGAGCGTCAGGGTCGGAAGATCGATGCCCTCGACCGACGCCGTCCACGTTGCGCCCGCCTGAATCGACGTGGACTCGGTCAGCGTCCCGGAGCTCACAAGATCGCCGGCGGCAAGCGGCTCAGTGTGCTCCTGCGCTGCGCTCGCGCGCGACATCGCGGTCGCGAGCTCGGCGAGACAGAGCGCCGGGCTGCGGAGTGAATTGCGTCCCGATCCCTCTTGGACGAGGTCGCCGTTCTTCGCGAGAGCGACCTTGAACTTCGCAAGCTGTTCAGCGAGCTCAGGGATGTTTGATGGTGTCACCATGCGCGGGTCGCCGACCACGAGCGCCGCATGCAGACCGTACGCCGCGACGAAGTCTGCTGGCTGAAACTTCCAGTCCGCATACGGACAGTCGATGATCTCGAACCCGAGCGCCAGCCACTCGACGGCTTCGAGCGCGGTGGCCGCGTCGGTGACTCCCGGTGCCAACGGCGATTTCATTTTGAAGACGATCTCCGGTTCAATCTTTGGCGAGATCATCTGCGCCAGCGACAGGGTCGCCTCGTTCGCGTTCGCATGGCGCACCGTGTCGTCGTACATGTGCGCCCAGACGAGCGTGTCGAGTTTCATCACGCGCCACACCGCCTTGTTCGCGAAGCCGACTTTGACGCCGGTGGTTGTACGGCCTGCCTGGCGGCGCATCCGCACGAGCTCGGCTTCGACGATATAGGCCGTCGCCAGATCGAGACCATCTCGGGTCGAAGGTGGGATGGCCAGAGGCCGCCGTTCTGCGTAGGCGGCCACGAGCTCCAGCGCCAACGTGTGAACGTCGATCACGCCGGTACGGCGATCTTCGAGGCTTTAGCCTTCGCCGTCGCCTGCGAGGCGCGCAGTCCGTAGACGAGCACCGCCGCGATCAACGCCATGATGGCGCTGCCGTAGAACCCCATCGCCCAGCTGCCCGACTGCTCGTACAGCAGCGCACCGACCCATCCGCCGATGATCGAGGCAACGCCCTTTGCCGTGTACAGCACCGCATAGTTCGACGTCGCGTGCGTGGTGCCGAAGTAATCGCCCGACATCGATGGGAAGAGCGAGTAGACCTGCCCCCACGTGAAGTACACCGCAACCAGCGTCGCGACAAACCACGCGCCGGATGCCTGGCCAAGCGTGGCGACTGCGACGAGACACAGCGACTGCATCACGAACGTGAAGATCATCGTGTTCTCGCGTCCGAGGCGATCCGAGGCCCAACCCCAGAATACACGCGCAGCGCCATTGGCGATTGGGCTCAGCGTGGCGGCCAGCGTCAGCACGCTGGCGAAGCCCCATGACCTTGCCATCGGTCCGGCGTTGGCCGTCACCAGCAGTCCGCCGGTCGCCATCAACACGAACGCGATGTACATCACGTAGAACTGCGGAGTCTTCAATACTTCGAGTGTGGTGAATTGCTTCTTCACAACGGCCGCCGCTTTGTTCGACGCCTGCCCGGCAGCAGGACCCTCTGCCGCGGGATGCCTCAGGAACTGTGCGACGACGGCGATGACCACACCCTGGAAGATGCCGGTCATCAAGAACGTCTGCTGATAGCCACTGTCGCGCAGCATCGACTGGATCACAGGGATGAAGAGCGCGGTGCCGCCGCCGAATCCCGCGGCCATGATGCCGGACGCGAGGCCGCGCTTCTCTTTGAACCACTTGAGCGCCGATCCGATCGAGCCGCTATACACAAACGCCGCGCCGACGCCGGCCAGGCAATAGAGGACATAGAGCATCGGCAGGGAGGTGGCGTATCCCATGCCCGCCCAACCGAGGCCACACAGCACGCCTGCCGCGGTGATGAATCCGCGCGGGCCGAGACGATCGATTAACCAGCCGTCGAGCGGTTGCACCCATGTCTGACACAGGATGAACAGCGTGAACGCCACCTGGATGTCGGAGAGCTTCCAGCCAGT
>DATCXH010001141.1:0-5724 GCA_036565925.1 Vicinamibacterales bacterium | reverse complement strand
CTGCACGATCGCATTGGCGAGCCGGTCTCGACGGCCACCCTGGCGAAGGTGGCGGGAATGAGCCGTTTCGGCTCACGCTGCAGTTTCAACACGCCTACGGCCTACCGCTACACGCCTATCATCTGCAGATCCGACTCAATGACGCGCGTCGGCGGATGCGCTGCGGCCAGCCCGTTGCAGCAGTGGCCGCCGATCTCGGGTTCGTCGATCAGACTCACTTCCATCGGCGGTTCAGAGCGCGATTCGGCATCACACCCGCTGAGTATCGCCGCACAGCGATACAAGACGCCTGACCGCGGTCGCGCTACCGTGTGCCATCTGGAGCACACGTGCACACTGACGTACCGTTTCCCTTGTTCCGCGAGAAGGTGCAGGCCAGCTTCGATCGTCAAGGCCTGATGAAGACATTAGGTGGTCGACTCACGATGATCGAGGCGGGCTCCGTGGAGATTGAACTGCCCTACTCCGATCTGATCACCCGGCAGCATGGCTACTTTCACGCCGCGGCGATTGCCGCGATCGCTGACACCGCAGGTGGGTATGCAGCCCTGACCCTGATGGACGCGAACGAGGAAGTCGTCGCCGCTGAATTCAAGATCAACCTGCTGCGGCCTGCCCTGGGCGCGCGCATCGTCGCCACTGCGAACGTCATTCGCGCTGGACGCACGCTCGTGATCTCAGAAGCTGTCGTCTCGGCGGCGATCGAGAATCAGCTTGTGCGTGTGGCGATGACGCTGCAGACGAACTGTCGCGTGAGGACTCAGGTTAATACCCGAGGGGCTGCAAACTTTCTGTGAAGCCGTGGTCAGGTTGGTGCGCGACAGCAGTCAACTCGCGTTTGTGTAGGCCGATAATCAGTGTAGAGCGTCGGGCGGCCCTCCGTTCCTCGTGGAGCCTTGTGACCTCCCGCGATTTCTGAGGCGCCCGACGCTCGGTTTCCCACCACGAATCACCAACCACGAACTATTACTGGACGCTCACCACGCCGATCACTGGCGTCATGCGGAACCGCCCGTTGCCGGTATCGGTGACCGATTTGTCGCCGTCGAAATCAATCAGCATTGTCATCGCGCCGCCCTCGCCGACGTCGAACGGCCGATTCAGCCGCACTTCACCGGACGGGATCTCCACGGTGGCACTGCGGCCCAAAGGAGGAGTGATCCCATTCGAGCACGCCGGACCGTCGGAGGGGTTCTCGAAATAGAGCGTCGCGCTCGAGACCACGAGCCGCACCATCGTGTAATGACCTTGCGGCAACGGTCCCGCGCCGAGCAGGTCCTGGTGATCGACCAGCTTCTTCAGATCGCAGGTCCGCGACGTGGCGGTCGTTTCGCCAAACGGCAGCTTGGTAAATCCGCCTTCCCCATCCCGATGCGCCGTCACTTCCGAGAACGTCACCAGCAACGCCTTGGCGTCACTGTATGGGCTGTCCTTGATCATCAGGCTCAACCTGCCGGTTCCCGATGGCGACGTCATCGAATCGCCACCGCAGGCGGCAGAACCCGCGGCAGCAAGAATGGCCAGAACGGCAATGATTCGCATGTGTCTGCAGTCTCCTCTATGGATCGGCTACGCAAGGCAGGGACCATTCGGGCACCCTTGTGCAAGCGCTTCTGGTTCAGCAGCTTGGCGGGCCAGCGCGTTCGATGCCGGCGGCCGGATGCCAGCCCGACGGTAAATTATTCCAGGTTTTATGTCGTCAAACCCTTCGGGCTGCGGGGGCCGCTTCCACGGTGGTGCGATACCACTCCACGGTGTTCTTCAGCCCTTGCTCGAAGGTGACGATCGGCTTGTAGCCAAGCAGCCTGGCGGCCTTGCCGATGTCGGCCTGTGAATCCTTCACGTCTCCGGCGCGAGGCTTGTCATAAATCGGTTCGACAGTCGCGCCGATCAGACCGCGCAACGTCGTGAACAACTGATTCAACGACACACGTCCGTTGGTCGCGACGTTGATCACCTCACCAGACGCGTCCTTTGCCTGACATGCCCGCAACACACCGTCCACGACGTTCGCGACATACGTGAAATCACGGGTGTGCTCGCCGTCGCCGTAGATCCTGGGCCGCTGATTCTCACACAACGCCTTGATGAACAGCGAGATCACGCCGGAATACGGTGACGAGGGATCCTGCCGCGGCCCGAACACATTGAAGTAGCGGATGGTCACCGTCTCGAGGCCATAGAGCCTGGTGAACATCTGGCAATACTGCTCTGCGACGAGTTTCTGCAGCGCATACGGCGACAACGGTGCCGTGGGCATCGTCTCGACTTTGGGCATCGTCGGTGAGTTGCCATACGCCGATGACGAGCCCGCATACACCACGCGCTTCACACCCGCATCGCGGGCGGCGA
The DNA here is from genome assembly GCA_036565925.1 of Vicinamibacterales bacterium. GTDB lineage: Bacteria > Acidobacteriota > Vicinamibacteria > Vicinamibacterales > UBA2999 > Gp6-AA40. Next base: position 3,372 of record DATCXH010001141.1, on the reverse strand, counting down.
CGAGAAGATTGAGCGATGCGTCGATGTTGGCGCGGTTGGAGGTGATCGGATCTTCCACCGACCGCGGCACCGACGGAATCGCGGCCTGGTGCAGCACGTAATCGACGTTGCGCACCGCGCGCGTTGCGACTGAGAAGTCGGCGAGATCGCCTTCGATGAATTCCACACCGGGTATGTGCGCGAGGTTGGCGCGCTTGCCGGTAATGAGGCTGTCCACGACGCGCACGGTCTCGCCGCGGCGCGTCAGTTCTTCACAGAGATGCGAGCCGATGAAACCGGCGCCTCCGGTTACTAGGTATTGAGCCATCTCAATGGTTTCGGTTCAACGGGGGGCCTTCGACAGACTAATCAAATTCGCGAATTGGCGGTAGGCGCCAGGGACGCCCGCGGGCAGTTGACGGAACCACGCGAATGCGGTGTAGACGAAACGGCCTTTACCAACCTCGGCATACAGTTGCCCGCCCTGCTGCGGCGGCTCACCCGGATCAGCCGTCTCGAGCAGTGGCGTATATCGTTTCCTGTCGAAGTCGGCAAATGCGTACAGGTTGCGTTCCTGCACCCAGCCGCTGAAGTCGTCTGAGGTGATCCGGTTCGGAAAGGTGAACACCGGATGTCCAGGCACCAGGATTTTCACCGGAGCGGTTTCGTCAGTGACGCGGGGATTGCCCTTCTGCGACACAGGAAACGGCGCCATGTTCCGTTCGACATACTCGCCCTGTTGATACTGGACGATGAGCGTGCCGCCACGCTCGACGTATTGCAGCAGTCGCGCGTTGTTGGCGACGAAGTCGGGACGGGTTTCTGACGCACGGATTCCGATGACGATGGTGTCGAACTGCGAAAGGTTCCCCGTCGCCAACATGTCGGCGTCGAGCATGGTCACATCGACACCCATACGACGAATTGCGTCGGGGACCTCATCACCGCCGCCCATCACATACCCGACCTTCACGGGCGCGACCTTCAGGTCCAGGACCTGCGTCCGCGCCTGCGCGGGCCAATAGAGCCGATGCGTCTGGATATGGGGATACGAGATCACTTCCACGTCTCGCGAATACGTCGTACCGCCCACGCGCGCGTCGGCGTCGACGCTGAAGCTGCCCGCGCGGCGAGTCGCCGGAGCGGTGACGGTAAACGCTATGGAGGTCTGCTCGTCTGCGCTCTTCAATGCGAACGGCGCTTCCTGCGGCGACACCGTCCAGCCAGCAGGTATGTGCAGCCGCACGGATCCGTTGAGCGGTTGCGTTGATCCGCTCGTCACCCGCGCAACAACACGCTGCGTGCGGGCGGCGCTACCGGTCGGCACGATGAGCAAGTTCGTGTCCAGGCCAACGGTCACCGCCGGCACCACGCTGACCGGCCGCCGCAACTCGCCGCGAATCGGATCGGCAAAGCGGTAATCGACTGGCCGCGAAGCGACGATCATCACGTCGCCAACCTTCAACTCAACCTCGCCGAACAACTGTGAGGGTGCGAACGGCGCGCCTTTCGGCGAACCCTGCGGCCATTGATAACTGTCGCCCTGTCGTGGCCGCTCGAGGAAGTATGGCTGCGTGATCGTCGCGTCTGCGGGCACGCTCACGTCGTATCTCGCGGAACTGTTCGGCACTTCACGACGGAATCGAGCGCCTGGAGTCTCGCGATCGCCCGCCGGTTTCACGGCCCATGACGAGGGCGCCTTCACGGTCATCGACGTCACCGCAACATTCGATTTCTGCGCCAGGAAAACGCGAACGCTCACTCCGAGGTGGCCACCGGGAATGACAGTCTCGGCATCCGCCAGCGGATCGATGACGATCCCTGCGGCGCGAATGACCGCCTCGGTGAAGTCCTGCTCTTTGGCGGAGAGGAGGAACTCCGCATCGGCGCGGGCGGGAGCCGGCGCATTCAGCGACGAAAGCGCCTGCCGCGCGGCACGTACCGCCTTGATGCCCTCACCCAGTGGATCCACGATGCGCGTCGGATCGAGGGGGTCATAGTCCTGCAACGCTTTCTTCGCGGCGGCATCCATCGCCGCAAGCTCAGCCCGTAGCGCGCCGTCCGGAAGACCAGTCAGCTTCGCCAGTCCAGGAACGCTGATGTCGAGTCCGTCGAAGAGCGACTGCTCCGGCTGCGCGACGCTGATCACGGCATCGAGTGCACGCAGGCCGGACGCCAACGGGCCGAGCGTTTCGATCGTGCCTTGATTCTGTGACTTGTGCTGGCTGCGTCCTTCAAACGCGATCTCGGCATACGTGCGGCCGAGGACAGGATCGAAGACGCCCGTCTGCACCTGAATCGTTGCCGGTGCCTGCTCGAGTGGCCGGCTATACAGCTTGCGCGTTTGCCACGGGCGCAGACCTTCCTGGGTCTGTTCAGGGAACTCGTTGGGGTCGGCCGCTGCCTTGGCCGCGAGCGGCGTCAGGTATCCGGCAAGCTGATGATGACCGTGTCCGTCGGCTGGCGTCCCACCCCACCGTGAATAAATCACGAGCGGCCGGAACTCGCGAATGATACGCACCATGTCGCCGAGGACGTCGCGCTCATTCCAACGCATCGCGCCTTCGTCGCGCCGTTTCGAGAAGCCGAAGTCGAAGGTGCGGGTGAAGTACTGCTCACCGCCATCGAGACGACGAGCTTGCAGCAACTCCTCTGTGCGGATCACGCCGAGCGCGTCGAATAACTCGCTGCCGATAATGTTCTGCCCGCCCTCACCTCGATTGAGCGACAAGTACGCGACGCGCGCATGATCGCCGCGAGCTGCGCGAGCAAGAAACGCCGAGTCTTCATCGTCGGGATGCGCGCCGGTGTGCAGGACACTGGCCGTGGTCTGAAGACGCAGCAGTAGCTGCACGAGACCGGCCGCGCCGGTGTCGTAAATGGGACGGACCTGCGCGTCGGCTTGCACGAGCAGAATCGCGGTACATCCGATGAGCGCGGCCAGAGTTCGGATCATGCTCGAGCGACAGACTACTTCGGAAACCCTCCGCGCGGCAGCCCGGGGATTAGCTTGAGTGCGTTCTCGAAGTAGACCTTGCGCAGCACCGGATCGGGAAGCGCCAGACCATTCAGTTTCCAGAACGCGTGGTAGTCACGGTAGTAGTCGAAGTATTCGTCCGCGGTTTCGAACGTCCGCCAGAAGTACGGATACTCCTCAGGAGCAAACGAGTCTTTGCCGAACATCACGCGGTCCTGATACTTCACGAAGAAGTCGTGGGCGAAGCGCGGCTGGCGACCGAGCTCGTAGAGAATCGCGCCGGTCTCGGCGTAGAGGTTAGGCATCTCGTCGAACATCTTCGCCAGCCGCCCGAGATCGTTGGCGTGCCAGCCGAAATGGGCGGCGACGAACTTCGTCTTGGGATGTTTCTTGAAGAGGCGGTCACGCTCGGCCAT
>DATCXH010001130.1:0-3764 GCA_036565925.1 Vicinamibacterales bacterium | reverse complement strand
ATTCTCGCCGAGGCGTCACTGAGTTTTCTGGGACTCGGCGTGCAGCCGCCGACGCCGAGTTGGGGAACCATGCTCAACTACGGTCGGTCGCACTTGCTCGATGCCCCACACCTCACGATCTTTCCGGGCCTCGCCATCGCGGTCCTCGTGCTCGGATTCAATTTCCTGGGCGACGGGTTGCGCGAGACGCTCGATCCGACGATGTCAGAGGGCGGACGAGGTTAGCCGCGCGTACTTCGCGGCGGCATTCTTCGCGACTGTCGCGTGATTGAGCCGGCGTGCGACCTCAGCGAGATACCGATACGCGGATGGATCGACTGGGCTCATGGCGACGGCCTGCAGGAGCATGCGCTCGGCCGCGACCATGTTGCCGGAGAGGGCGAGTGCGCGCCCGTACAGGGCACGCGTTTCACTTACTGCGTCCGCTTGCGCAACGGCAGGCTGCAGTGCTTCGATCGCTTTCGCGAGCGCCGCGGGATCGTTCTGAGTTTCCGCCGACGTCAACCAGATTCGTCCCAGTGCCGTGTACACGACAGTCGCATGAGGATGACGTTCCGCCGCCCGACCGAGCGTCAGGACCGCCGTATCCCGTCGGCCGATCCGCGCATAAGCGAGTCCAACGCTGACCAGCCGCTCTGGCCGTGCAGGCTCGAGCGCGGCGAGCGCTTCGAGTTCGTCGATCGCGTCCTGCCATCGACCCATTTGCTCGTATAGCCGCGCCAGTTCCTCGCGTGCGGCCGCGAACGTCGGGTTGATTTCGAGCGCGCGGCGAAGCGCGGCGAGTGATTGCCGTCGATCGGTCTCGCGCAGGCTGAGGCCGAGCAGGTAGTGGGCCTCAGCGAATCGGTCGTCGAGTGAAATCGCCCGGCGAAGTGGGTCCACAGCGCGAGCGGCCTGGCCGTTGCGATAGTGGGCCATGGCGAGCTTATACAGGACGCCCGGCGCACGATCGTCGAGCGCGAGATAACGCTGGTATTCGGCTGCGGCGGCAGCGTACTGACCGAGGGCGGTCTGCACGTCGCCGAGCAATTCGATCGGACGGGGCGCGGACGAGTCGAGAAACGCTGCCTGACCAAGATCGCGGAGCGCCGCCGCGTAATCGCCGCGCTGGCGATAGGTGTCGCCTCGTTTCAATGAGGCGAGCATGGAGTCCGGCTTCAGAGCGAGTGCTCCGCTGAATGCCTCAATGGCTTCGAAGGTCTGACTCGCAGCGAGGGCCGCGTCGCCGACAGCGATCAGCCGACGAAACTCGCGTTCCCGTCGGGCATCCATCCAGACCAGGACCGCCGCCGTCACGATTGCCACGGCGGCGACGGCGAGGATGACAGAGCGCTTCATCACCGCCAGCGATGGTAGCACCGGGGTCTTGCCCAAGCCGCGCCGGGGGGGTCTGGCCCGGGCCAGACCCAGGCGTGACCCGGGCCTGACCCAGGCCTGGCCCCGGCGTGACCCGGCCCTGGCCCCGGCGTGACCCGGGCCTGGCCCCGGCCTGACCCCGGCCTGACCGACCCCGGCCTGGCCCGAGCCTGACCCGGCGTCCGATCCAAAGGCCTGACCATGAAGGAACTTACGGCCGACGGTGGGGTCTAATGCTCTCGAGGACGGTGCTAAACTTCATGGGGACGCTCATTTCCGGAGGCCTGGTGAAGAACGCTGGCGCGGTAGCGTGGTCTGAGGTAGACACTCAGGAAGCCGCGCTCATCGCGCGTTGTAATACTGGCGACGAGGCCGCGTGCGCCGACCTTGTCTCAATCCATCAGCGGATGGTCTACTCCCTGGCCCTCCACCTGCTCGGGGACCGGGACGAAGCTCTGGACTTGTCGCAGGAGGTTTTCCTCCGCGTCTTCCGGACACTCGCCAGCTTCCGGGGCCAGTCGGCCCTCCGGACGTGGATCTATCGCATCGTCATCAACCAGGCGCGGAATCGCCAGCGATGGTGGCGGCGGCGCCACCGGTCGAGCCAGGTCTCGCTCGACGATCACTTGCAGCAGTTTGGCGACGTCGAATCCAAGACCGACGTTCTCCCGGATCGACAGCTGGCCAGCAAGGAAACCTCAGCCCGCATCTGGCAGGCTCTCGATCGTCTCCCGTTCGATCAGCGCACCGCGTTGATCCTGCGCGAAGTTGACGGATTGCGCTACGACGAGATCGCGTTCTCCCTCGGCGTGGCCGTCGGCACGGTAAAGTCGCGGCTCACCCGCGCGCGGCAGACGCTGCGCGCCGAGCTGCTGGGTCTCCGCACATGATCCCCTACGTCGGATGCGAGTATGCGCGTGAACACCTCGACGCGTTTGTCGACGGTGAGCTGTCAGTTGACGAACAGGTAGCTGTCGAGTCACACCTGCGCTGGTGCCGGACGTGTGCCGCGCGTGTCGAGGATGTCCAGTTGATTGGCGACTCGATTCGACTCGGCTCACTCGCGCCCCGCGCCGATGACGAGGAAGCGCAGACCGTCAGCCATGTGCACTCCAGTGTCTTGATTCGGATGCGCGCCGAGGAAGAGTTATCGTTTGGTGCGCGCTTCCGCGAGATGTTCACCGACATGCGTTTGCTGTGGCCGGCGCTTGGTGCCACGGGTGCGGTGACCGTCGGCCTGGCACTCGCGTTGAGCGTCCTGCACAGCACCACACTGGAGCGGCCCGAGTCACTCGCGAGAATGATCGAATCCCTGGGCGAACCAGGTGGGGAGCGCAATCCTCTCATGCCCGGCAACAGCGCCCGCGTCGATCGCTTATTCGGTTATGTGGATGCCGACCGAGCCGGCGGCATTTCGATGCCGCGTGCACTCGATGATGGCACGGTGTTCGAGAGTATTCCCGAGGAAGACGCCACCTTTGCCGTTGCCGCCGTCGTCAGCCGCGATGGACGGATCGCGAACTACGAGTTGCTGAACTCCGAGCGCAGCGGACGACAGGCCCGCGGGCTCCACGCCAATGACGTCGAGATGCTCGACGCTGCTGTGCGTCAGTCGAAATTCACGCCGGCGCAGACGCCGGTCGGCCGCGCCGTGGCTGTGAACATGGTGTGGTTGATCGTGATGACGACGGTGCAGACGCCACCTGAGCCGCGCGCGATCCGAGTGCCACCGTCGGTCGCTCCGGCGAACCGGATTCCCCCGACAGAATCGATCGAAGAGGCGCCCCTGAAGCGCTCCGACCTGCTCGAGACGTCAACGACGGCCTGACGGTTCGGGCGCTTCTCCTCGCGCGCTCGCCACATTACCGAGCGCGTCGGTCGCACGCAGAATCACTCCACGCGCACTCGCATCTCCGTCCAGGACGAGCTCAAACTGTTCGAAGCGGGAGTCCGCGATACCGTCCTTCGGGTAGATCGTCTGCCAGCGATCGCCATCCAGCGAGTAGTCGGCCCTCTGCACCGCGGAGTTCGTATCGCGCACATCGAAGGCGATGATGACGCGCGCCCCTTCACGGCGTACTGACGTCACCGAGATCGTCGGCGGCGTGTTGTCGATGTCGAAGGACGTGCTCTCCATCGCGCCCGTGAGTGCCGTCGTCGGCGAATTCGATGGCGCATCCGACGCGACGACCCGGACGAAGTAGCGGCCATTCGGGACTGACGAGGTGTCCCACACGAGGATGGCTTCGCTCATGGCGCGCTTCAGCGGCTTCCACGACGTCTCGCCCTCGCGGCGATACAACACGTCGTAGGCGAGATCGTCGCGGTTGTCGTCCTCAGCGCGCCAGACGATGGTGAGCAGACCCTTCTGATACGTGCGACGTCCCAGACTCGGCGGCGAAGCCGTG
>DATCXH010001127.1:0-2110 GCA_036565925.1 Vicinamibacterales bacterium | reverse complement strand
TAGCCTTGGTAGTCATAGCCTGCTGTAATCCGTAAGAACGGTTTTATCGCCGAGCACCGACGTGGTCTCGACGGTCACACTGCGTCCGACGTGGCAATTGCGGCCGAGGATCGAACCGTGCACGTGCGCGTCGGGTGAGATCCAGCAGTTCGGCCAGATAATCGACCCGTCGATCACCGCGCCTTCTTCCACGTGCGTCTGTCGCCCGATGACCGAGTACGGCAGAATGCGGGCGCCTGGCTTGATCGACACGCCTTCGTCGACGAAGCACGGCCCATGCAGCTCGACACCCGCGTCGACTTTCGCCTCAGGAGAGACCCAGGGCGTGCCGGGCGCCGTACCCGCAAACGGCGGAGCCGCATAACGGCCGTCCATGATGTCGCGGTGAACTTGCAAGTATTTCGCCGGGGTGCCGATGTCGATCCAATAGCCGTGGTCGATGTACGCGACGAAGGTCTCACCCCGCTCGATGAGAGAAGGAAAGTAGCTGCGCTCGATCGACCAGGCCGTGTCTTTCGGAATGCGATCGAAGGTGTCGGGCTCGAGCACGTAGATGCCGGCGTTGATCGTGTTGCAGGTGATCTCGTCTTCACCCGGCTTCTCGAGGAAGCGCTTGATGTTCCCTTTCGCATCCGTTTCAACCAGCCCGTAAGCCCGGGGGTTCTCAACGGGCGTCAACACGATCGTGGCCTTCGCTTTGCGTTCGCGGTGGAGTCTGAGCACCGCGTTGACGTCCACCTGGGTCAGCACGTCGCCGTTGAAAACGACGACCGATTCGGTGAGCTGGTCTCCGGCGTATCGAATCGCTCCCCCTGTGCCCAGGGGCATGGGCTCGACGACGTAACGGATGCGCACGCCGAGGCCTTCACCTTCGCCCAGGATCTCTTCGATGCGCCGCGGCTGGTAATTCAGGCTGAGAATGACCTCGTCGATCTCCGGCACTTGCCGCAGCTGGTCGATCTGGTAATGCAGAAAGGGCCGATTGAAGATCGGCACAATCGGTTTCGGGGTGTGTACGGTCATGGGCCGGAGTCGCGTACCCTTACCTCCGGCGAGCAGAATCGCTTTCATAGGCAGCCTTCGATCATAACGCCGAACGGAAGTACAGTTGAACCGATCGATGAACCTCCCGAATGCCCTCACGCTGGCGCGGATCTTTCTCGTGCCGCTGCTGGTCGTCGTGCTGCTGACGAAGTTTGAAGGACGGCTGCTTTTCGGGATCCGGAAAGAACTGGTCGGCGCCGCGATCTTCGGCCTGGCGTCGTTCACCGACTGGCTCGACGGCTATCTCGCTCGGCGCCGGAAGCAGGTGACCACGCTCGGCCAGCTGATGGACCCGGTGGCCGACAAGCTGCTCGTCACCGCTGCGCTCGTGTCGCTTGTGCAGATGGACGAAGCGCCCGCGTGGATGGTCGCTGTGATCCTTGGGCGCGAGTTCGCGGTCACGGTGCTGCGCAGCATCGCGTGGGCAAGAGGCGTCGTCATCACGGCCTCGCCGCTCGGCAAGATCAAGATGGCCGCCCAGGTCACGGCGATCCTCGCCCTGATCCTGGGACATGATCACCTGCAACAGTTTTTCGTGATTGGAAGGATTGCGTTGTGGGCGGCCGTCATCACCGCCGTCATCTCCGCGATCGATTACTACCGCAGATTCAACGGCGTGCTCTCGGCCGCCCGCTAGGCGCGATCGTTAGCGATGAATGGCGACGAGGTCGGTGACTTCGATGGCTTCGCGCGAGCGCAGGATGCGGATCAGCGACGTCTCGGGATGCACTTCGACGACCACGGCGTCGCCGAGGATCTGGTTCGGGCCTCTGCCTTCGAGCGTTTGCCGGAAGACGGTGAGCGGCTGGCCGATGCGCAGACCGTGATCGCTTCCGCGATCCATCACCATGATCGTGCCTTCGCCACCGAGCTGACGCCGCTCGTCGCCGAGAATGACGCGGGCCGGACGCGCGTAATCGGGCTGGCTCACCACCGGCGGGGCGGGCGCCGGATCCGGGACCACGAACGGCTCCAGGTAATCGTCGATGAGTACCGCGTCGCACGCCTCTGAGATCACCGCGACCGATGTGTCTTCCAGCGTGTCGACGATCGTCACCCAGCCGGC
>DATCXH010000094.1:0-8393 GCA_036565925.1 Vicinamibacterales bacterium | reverse complement strand
GGGCGTCACGGTCTACCGCGACGGTAGCCGCGACAACCAGGTGCTGTCGACGGGTGCTACCGAGCAGGCGAAGGCTCAGCGGGAAGGGGGAAGGGGGAAGCGGGAAGAGGGGCCGGCTGACCGCGCGCTCGTGGCGGATCTCAAGAGCTCACTCGCCGAGAAGGAAGCCGAGATCGAGAAGCTCAAGAAGCAGCTCTACGAGGTGGAAGCCGAGAACCTCCAGCGCCGCGCCAAGCGGTCGCGTCCCGACCTGCTTCGCGGCACCACGATCCGAAAGGAGACCCCGCTCGGCGTGATGTTCGTGAACATCACCGAGGACGAGAAGGGTCAGCCGTTCGAGGTGTTCCTCACGCTCGGCAAGGCCGGCGGCTCCGCGATGGCGGACGCCGAGGCGATGGGGCGAATGATCTCGCTCGCGCTGCGGTCGGGGATTCCGATGATGGAGATTCACCGGCAACTGCGCGGGATCTCGTCGGATCGTGCGGTGGGTCTCGGACCGCACAAGGTTCTCTCGGTGCCGGACGCGATCGGTATCGCGATCGAGGAGTGGCATCGTGACCGGGTGACTGGCGTACAGCAGGAGCTCATTCCTTCGTCGCCGCAGAACGGCGGGCAGGCGGACATGATGACGTCGATGACGCATCAGGTGCCTGCCTCACTTCGGCCCAACGGGAATGCGGCGGCGGAGATGGAGTTGACGTACGGGCTACATCATGCGGCGGAAGCGTTCATCGGGACGTGCCCGGACTGCGGATCGCAGATGGAGTATGCGGAGGGATGCGTGAAGTGCCATGTGTGTGGGTTCAGCGAGTGCGGTTGAAGATTTGACGGCGGCGGCTTTCGGCTGGCGGCTCTCGGCTTTTGCTAACGGCTCCGGCTGACGGCTGACGGGTGAAGGCTGCGGCTAATCGCTGCGGCTGACGGCTGCGGCTGACGGCATTAGTCGACGACTGATTGCTATGAAAAACGGAGCGCCTCGCGCTCCGTTTTTGTTGTTGTTGGGCTTCCTTGACTCGGCGACTGGGCCGAGCGTAGCCTCTGCGAGCCGCTCGCGCGGGCGTGACTGCGATTTTGCCCGGAGGAATTCGATGCCGCGTGCGCGGCGCTCGCATGTGATCTTCGGCCATGCCTGCGTCGACCAACGCGCCGAGGAGGGATGGGTCATGCACATGGCCGCGAAGCCCCAGCCGTGGACGATCGAAAAGATGTACCGACTTCCCGACGACGGCAACAAGTACGAGGTCGTGCGCGGCGAGCTCTTCGTGACACCTCCGCCGACGGACCATCACGAGACCATAGCGGCGCGGCTCACGACAATTCTCAGTCCATACGTTGTCGCGAAGGGACTGGGACTGGTCTATCATCCGCGCGCTGTCATGCAGTTCGAGGGATCCGAGGTCGAGCCGGACTCATGGTGCGCCAGCAACAAACCTCATCGGACGCGACCTGGGCGCAAGCGCCGACGCCGATTGTCGAGATCCTGTCCGAGAGCACGCGCCGGCGCGATCGGAATCAGAAGCGTGCGTTTTACCTCGACGCTGGCGTCGAGGAATATTGGATCGTCGATCCAGAAACCCGAACGATCACGTCCATCCGGCGCGACCGGCCTGATGTCGTCGCCACCGATTCGCTCGTGTGGTCGCCGACCGGTGTAGATGAGTCGCTCGAGATCACGTTGGCGAATGTGTTCGGTTGACGAGGACTTCGGCGGCTCGGCAAAACGTTGATCCCTCCGGGACCTTCGCCCGATGATTGTCCGCTTCGCCGCCGGCAGTTCATCGTTAGAATAGTAGAAAAACCCAAGTGGGCGCCCCGTTGCTATGGGGCGCCCGCTCGTTTCAGAGTACCGCTACTTTGCAACAGGTCCCGATGCGCACGTGACAGTTGCGTGAAGCGGCGTGTAGATGCTGTACGTCAGGCTGCTCACCAGGCCGTTCAGGAAGCTTCGCTCGGTTTCTACCTTCGCGACGCCCTGGGGACAGGTCTCCTTGGTCGAGATCTCCGAAGGAGGAACGAGCCCTTCGACGAACGAGTTCTGCCACTGCTTGTCAATTTTTTGCGATGCGCTAGGTGCCCCGGTCACCACCGTGACGCGGTAGCATCCGGCAGACGCCGTCAGCGCGATCAATGCCAGCAAGCGATTGCGAGTCATCCTGAGCTCCGTTACGGATGGTTAGAAGTGGAGGACGACCGGAGCGCCTGACTCCTCGGCGCTCTCCGCGGCCTGGCGAAACATCGCCGCTGACTCGGCCGCTGACGCATTGGCCGGGATTGTCAAATCGGTACCCCGCGTCGGGAGGCTCGCGGTCGAGGAGGCACACGTGATCTTGACGTGCTGCGGGGTATAGATCCCGATAGTGAGGCCGGAGACGAGGCCGTTGACGAAACTCTGCTCGCTCTCGACGGTTGCGATACCCAACGGGCACTGTTTCCGAACGTCGACCTCCTGGGAGGGGACAAGGCCCCAGAGCCAGGTTGCTACGAAATGCTTGTCGACTACCGTGTTTCCCGGGGTCCGGCCAGTCTGGACGACCTGGTGATAGCAGGCGGTCGACAATCCGAGGCAAATCGCCACCGGAAGCCAGCGTCTTCTGTGCATTGCAGGCCCTCATCTGTAGGTGGGGTCGCCCGGAAGGTGGGGAAGCCATTTGCCGGGCCAGGCGCCAAATTAGCAAACTGAATCGGAAAATGCTATTGATAGGCTTCAAATTCCTGCTCATGTCGACTTCTTTATCCACATGATCTGATCAATTGTCTCAGGCTTTCCGTGACTAGACTGTAGTCACATATCTCACAACTGAGCACTGTGATGGCGTGTCAGCTTGCGCGGGCGGTTAGGCGCCCTAGAATTGGGCGATGCGTCTTCGCGCTCTTTTTTTCATCGTAGTCATCGCCGCATGCAGCGACTCTACAGGTCCAAAGTCCACGCCAATTGGCTTGGCCGGCGGCACGGTCGTCAGCGGCGATGGCATCGTTACGCTGCGCATTCCGAGCGGTGCGTTCTCCACAGAGCAGCAGCTGATCGTTCGCGGTCTATCCTCGGCGGAATTGGCGAGAGTTCCCGGCGCATTTCCCGGCATGGCCTACGCAATCGAGCCTGACGGCTTGTCTCTCTCCGCGCCCGGAACCGTATCGATTCGGGTCAGCCAAACCGCGCTCGGCCAAACCCCGTTTGACGAAATCGTCATTGCCCGCCCGGGTACCGCTATGTTTGGCGACGAGTTGCCAACGTCGCGGTCGACCGGGACTGAAATGGCGTCGGCGCCGATCGATCGTCTCGGCATCGTCTGGGTTCGCGCCGCGCGCGTTGCGCGCATCGCGATCACACCGCCAACTCCAACGGCCATCGCCGGCAAGACGGTCTCACTCACGGCGACGCCGCTCGCGGCGGACGGTCGACCGCTCAACCGTGCCGTGACATGGACGGTGCGATCATCGGCTATCGCCACGATAGAGACCACGGGACTACTACAGGCCGCGCAGCCGGGATCGACATGGGTCGTGGCGCAGAGCGAGAGTGTGCAGGACTCGATCCTTGTTCGAGTCAGTCCGTTGGTCGCGCATCTCGACATTCAACCGCCCAATCTGACGGTCCTGACCGGCGATACGATCCAGCTTCAGGCAGTCGCGCGGGACGATAAAGGTTCGGTCGTGTCGGACGCGGTCGTATCGTGGCGATCGAGCGACCCTGCTGCGGCCTCCATCTCGGCGGACGGCACACTGATCGCGAAGCGCAGTGGCAGCTTCTCGATCGTCGCGAGCATCCAGGACGTCTCCGCGACCGCGCCGCTGACTGTTCAAGACGTCGCGACAATCGATCAAATCAGCAACGCCGCCGGCAATCCGCAGCAGCTCACGAGCCTCGCGGGGCCGACGGTGCTCGACATCCACGTCGCGCCCATCGCCGCGCCGGTCAAGGCGGTGATCATCGAGGCGTCGTGCGGTCGTTCGAGCGTCGCGATCCCGGCGCCGCCACCAGACGCCAGTGGGTTGACGCACGGCCGATTCCCGACTGACAGCGTCGATATCGGCGGCCATGCGCTCTTTCCCAACGGCCCGTGCACTGTATCGGTCGCGGTGGCGACGAGCCAGGGATCGATTCGCAGCTCACCCGCCATCGACGTTGTTCTCTCGAATCACAGTAGCTTCTCGGCCACCTACGTCGTCAGCGGCGCCAACGCGCCATTTGGTGCTCCTTATCCCACGTCGTATACATCGACAGACGGCAGGGTTTGGCGCACCGGAAGCGTCTCGCTACAACTCGTCGCAAGGAATTTTGATAACGGTCAGGCTGTGACGCAGGTGAGCGGCACGTTTCTCGGCAAGACGTTCGACGTCACCATTGGCGCGACGGATGGACGTTTCACGATTCCGTTTCCGAATCTGGAGAACGATCCGAGCGGTCGAAACATCGCGGGCTTTGCGTCGCCACCCAATGGGTCATACCCGACGATCACGAAGGCGAGCTTCGCCGATGGCACAGCGGCGTTCGTTGCCCTCCAAGCGTCACCCCTTTATCTCGACAACCAGGCGCCGCAGGCGCCGTCTCGTTTTTCGTTGCCGGCGATCAACGCGTCAATCGGATGGGTCGCCGGCGCGTATCAATTAGTGGCGCCATCGAACTACTCGAGTGCGGGAGACGGATCGGGCGTCGGTGGCGTGAGCGTTCTGGCATTCGCGGGGCCGGCGCAATCGACGTCGTTATTGCCGGGTGGTACAACCACCGGCGCCGCCTGTTCGGTGGGAGCCATGCGCGGCGCGGTGACGGGAGCCGACGCGATTCGCGTTCTCGCCGATCCGTCGACTGTGACCAATCGGTCATTAGTCGCGCGTGCCTTCGAGACCGATCGTCTTGGGAACGTCCGATGTACGGATCTCTCATCGGGCGTGTTCGGCGTCGATGTCGTCCCACCGACCCTGGTCCGTGCTGCAACGTCGACCCCGGACAAAACGATCTACGGATTCCAGCAATCGCATCCGCCGATCCGGTTCGACGTCAGTGCGAGTGATGGGCAGGCTGGTCTCCCCGATCCGCACATCGTCCACCGCACAACGATCGCCTGGCTAGGCAATCAGGGCTTCTGCCTCGTCGGCTGGAACAACGGCTGCGTCGGCGCCGACGCGCCTGATACACTGACTGTCCATTCGATCGGCGACGCCCACTGGGTCGACTACGTGGTTGCGATCGATCGGGTCGGCAATCGGTCCGTGCCGCTCACGACCGACTTGCTGGATGTGCCCAACGATCGACCCGGCGCGAGTTGGAGTGGCTTCCCGAGCGTCTTCGTCGGCGGTTCGACGTTCAATCTCGGCATCGAGGCAGCCAGCGGTCTGGGTCTCTATCGCGTCATGCTCGGCATGGATTACTCCTATGCGCGTGCCAACATGAGGATCGAGGTGGCGGCCGATACGATTGGCGATCGCTGGGCTCTCAACCTCCTTCTCAGGTGGCAGGGATCGCTCACGATCCGAAACTTCATGAGACAACTGGAAATGGTCGATGCCAGCGACGCGCCTTACGACGATCAGTCGGAATACACTCGCGCATACGCTATGTACCTGATGGCCGAGAATATCGGAGGTACGCAGACTGGGCCGTTCTATGGGTTGGGCGACAAGAATATGCCGGTCGGGTTTACGTACTACGGAAAGGGTATTCGACAATTTCGAATGACGACGCCGGTATCGACTGTCTCGAACGCCGGCGCGAGCAATTCGACTGTGGGCCTCAGTGCCGCAGTGACGACCGACCTCGCGGCGCCTGCGCCGTTCGCCTCCGTCTGCTTCTACTATCAACATGGGGGCGAGTGGCGGCCCGCCGGTTGCACTTCGTCCGCAACCGTGACGACCACTGCGACGACGCGCACGCTGGATTATCGCACGAGTCTCAATCCGCCGGCGACACTAGGCACATCAGGAACGTTAGTGGTTCGCGCAATCGGGTTGAACACGACTGGCGATGGGCTCTCGACTAATTCGAGCAACGCTGTGACGATCGTACCGTGAATCAGGCCTCTCGCCCGCTACGGTACTAGGGTCGGCGCGCCGAAAACGCGGACGCGCCGATTACGATATCGCTGTGCGTGCAATGTCGGCCCACCGACGCTTCCTGCCGGTTTTTCGGCAGGAGACACCGCGGGCACTACGGAAACTGCGACGTGTGTTAATCACTCGTCTCATTTTCTGATTGGCGGTGTCGCGAGTAGTACATCGTGCTGACGCCGAAAAGGCTTAGCAGGTACCGCCAACGAAACATCGACTGAAAGAGCCGCATGGCCGACCCGCGCTCGCTTAGGAGGACCATGAGAGTGGCGAAGACTGCGACGATGCTCACGCCGGCGAACAACCCGACCGCAACGCTTCGCAGTTGCCCCTCCTCTTCATCCAAGAGGGTATCGGGGTCGCTGTCGCTGATCTGTTCGACAGCTTCGTGCCGCCGATGATTGCTGAGCAGCCGGGCCGCGACGCGCGCGAGCCAGGCGGCAGGGCGGTCGGGAAGACCGTTCCGCTCCCAGTCATCGACGGCACGCAGCCAAGTCTCCTGGGTGATGTCCTCGGCCAGCTCCCGATGTCCGCGGCAACGCCGGATGACGAAGTCGAACAGGTGGTCGATCGTTGCCCGATAGGTGGTGCGGATGTCGTCTTCCGACGGCCTCTGACGCATGACGTCTCCGGCGGGTCCACTGATTTTGACACGGACGGTCCGAAAAACCCACGGGTGGGGCCGCGCCGTTGTCGTATGACCGCGCGCCGCCGACTGAAGCCAATGGGAATTGGAGACGTACGGAGTGGCCCCCCGTTCTGCTTGAACCATGGTGCACGGGGGGCCGAAGACGTGGGCGCGTTGAAAACGCTGTCAATCACTCGCCCCGTTTTCCGATTGGCGGTGCCGCAAGTAGACCATCGCGCTGACGCCGAGAATGCTCAGCAGGTGCCGCCAACGAAACATCGAGTGAAAGAACTCCATGGCCGACCTGCCGCCGCCAAACAGGAGCATGAGAGTGGTGAAGACAGCGACGACGCCCACGCCGGCCGACAATCCAACCGCGACGCTTCGCAGTTGTCCCCGAACCACGCCACGGAGCCGCGATGGGCGTGGTGCCATTGGTAGCGACGGGTGCTCGTTGCCGTGTTCCCGATCTGTCGTCATGGATCCGGAAATCAAAATTGTGGCAACAACATACACTCATCGGCGGCGGCTTCCATGGGTGGCCAGCGCCTGATCCTCGGTTTGTCACTTGTTAACCGTGAATCGGAACGACCTCCAGGATTGATTCGCGGGGGTCATCCGTTCAGATCGGCGAAAATCCGCGACCCAGCTCAGGGCGTCTTCGCTAGACTGCCATGCGGATCGATGACGAACTTTTTCGCCGCGCCCCTATCAAAAATCCGCATAGCCCTGGGGCGCAGCATCCAGAGAGATCACCGTGGCGTTGACCGCTTTCGCGATGTGGATGCGATCGTGCAGGATCGCCATCATGAGGCCACGGTTGTACTTCATGACCGGCGTCTGACCGGTGGACAGCGCGTGCGAGCGGCGGGAGGGCGATGGCAATCAATGTGGCGCCTGGAGCTTGGCGGTCCCGGGCGAGTAAGGCGTGGCATGCCGAAGCCACGGTTTCGGCGCTCGTTTAGCGGACGGGAGATTGCGTCAGACGGCGTAGTCGCAATGGGTTGGGATTTGCTGGTCGGCGTCAGCCCGGCCCGTAGCATCGACTCATGCCCAAGCCACGCCGCGTCTTCTCGACTCTTGCCGTTGTGGCCGCCCTGGTTGCGGCTTGTTCGCGCGCCAGCTCCGCGGCGCCGCAAAGCGATAGTCAAACGCGGCCCTCTGTAGCGTACGTCCCCGGCAATTCGTATCTCAGCGCGAACGGCTATGTCGAATACATCGCGGGCAACGCGCCAGTCATATTGACGGCCCCGCACGGCGGATCGCTTATGCCCGCATCGATCCCGAACCGAATGGCCGAGCGCTGCGGAGGATCCGTGACGACCACGACCGATGTCAATACCATCGAGCTCGCGCGCGCCATGCAAGCGAGGTACTTCGCGCGCTTCGGCAAGTACCCGCACGTGATCATCGCACACATCTCCCGACGCAAGCTCGACGCGAATCGCACGGAGCCCGAGGCGACGTGCGACAATGATGAAGCAGAGGCGGCGCTCCGCGCCTGGGAGGCGTTCATCGACGCGGCCAAGCGCGCGGTATTACAGTCGTTTGGCAAAGGTTGGTACATGGACGTGCACGGACATGGGCACCGGATCCAGCGGCTCGAGATCGCGTACCTGATCGCCTCCTCGGATCTGCAACTCAGCGACGCCCGGTTGAACGCCGATCCGGAGCTCACCAACGCTGCCAGTATTGCCACGATCGTGAAAGAGAGCTCGCTGCC
>DATCXH010000616.1:0-5091 GCA_036565925.1 Vicinamibacterales bacterium | reverse complement strand
TCGGCCAACCAGTTCAACAACTCGTGGAACTGGAATATCCACTACCGCGTGGCCGCTTCGTATATCACCGGGTCACACAACTTCAAGGTCGGCTTCAACAACGCCTACCTGCACCACGAGAACACCACCTATACCGATCCGACGACGCCGTACAGCTATAACTTCGTTGGCGGTGCCCCGTCGCAAATCGTCTATCGCATCACGCCACGTACGATCGCCGTGAACGTCGACTACGACATGGGCGTCTTCGCGCAGGATCGCTGGACCGTCGGCCGCTGGACACTCCAGGGTGGCATCCGTTTCGATGCGTTCAAGAACAGTTATCCGGCACAGTCGATCGCGCCGACTGTCCTCGCGCCCAATCTGAACGTCAGGTTCGACGAGATCGATAATCTGTCGTGGAAAGACATCACGCCGAAGATGGGCGCCACCTACGACTTGTTTGGCAACGGCAAGACGGCGCTGAAGTTCACGCTGAACAAGTACCTGGAAGGCATGGGCACGACGGGTATTGGTCCGGCCAACGTGTCTGAGAACCCGAACCCGATTAACAGGTTGGTCGGCACGACCGCGTTGTCGAGCCGTTCGTGGAATGACAGTTCAACGGGCGGAGGAATTCCCGGAGACTTCATTCCGCAGTGCGATCTGTTGAACTACAACGTCAACGGCGAGTGCGGGGCGCTCGCGAACGCGGCCACGTTCGGCACGATTGGCGGGGGCACCAATTACGACCCGGATCTGCTGCGCGGGTGGGGCAAACGCATCAACAACTGGGAACTGACTGCAGGCGTGCAACATGAACTCATGCCGCGCGTCTCTTTGACCGTGCAGTACGCGCGCCGATGGTACGGCAACTTCCGCGTGACGGATGACACCAACGTCGCGGCCACCGATTACACACGATTCACGGTCGGCGTGCCGAACGACTCGCGACTGCCGAACAGCGGCGACACGGTCACAGCATTGGACCTCACGCCCACGGCGTCTGCACGGCCGGCGCAGTATCTGGTTACGCTCGCCAAGAACTACGGCGATATGACTGAGGTCTTCACCGGCGTCAACATCGGGATGCAGGCACGCTTACAGAACGGTTTGATCCTTCAGGGCGGACTGGGTCCAGGGCGTGTGGTCACCGACGACTGCGACGTCATCGATGATCTACCGGAGATGCTCCATGTGGACGCCGCCGGCAATCCGAGCCGCACCGTCACCAACACGGCGCGACCGATTGAACGGTGCCATCAGAACAACGGCTGGCGAACCGGCGTGACGGCGTTGGCGTCGTACACGTTCCCGAAGATCGACGTGCTGGTCAGCGGCACCTTCCAGAATCAGCCGGGCGTGCAGATTAACGCGAATGCCACGACCTGCTTGACGCAGCCGAATCCGCCGCAATCGTGCACAGCCTTCACGAACGACCTCGGACGCGCGTTCAGCGGTGGCGCGACCCGCGCGATCAACATCATCCCCGCCGGGGAGGTGTTCACCGAACGGTTAAATCAAATTGACCTGCGATTCGCCAAGCTGTTCCGGTTCAGCGGTACGCGCACGAGCATCAACTTCGACTTCTACAACGTGTTGAACTCGAACTCCGTGCTCACCGAGAACAATGTGTATAGCACGCAGTGGAGAACGCCGCAGTCGATTCTGCTGCCACGCTTGTTCAAGCTGAGCGCGCAGTTCGATTTCTGATGTAAGGAGCGGAGGGCACGGAGTCTTTCACACAGAGGTCACAGAGAACGCAGACATTGAATTTCTCTGTGACCTCTGCCGCCTCTGTGCTTGAAAACTCTGTGACCTCTAACGCGTAAGTCGCTGCGACCTGTTACGCGCGAAGCGCGGTGACTTCGACGCGGCGCGGCTGCGGATACGTTTCCCAGACGCACTCGAGGAATTGCCCGACGAGCGGCGACGTCTCGCCCTTGCGGCTTGCGACACACACTTCGATCGTCGCGCCGGGATCGCCCACAGGAAGGACCGCGACACCGCTCGCCGGCTGCGGGCTGGTGAGTGGCACACCGAGACAGAGATAGACGCCCTTTCCCGACGCCACCATCATCAGTCCGGCATGGTTGTATGGACCCGCGCCGGGCGTCGGCACCATTGGTGCCACGATGCCGTGACGGGCATAGAGTTCGAGCACGCGATCGTAGAGCGCCGGCGACATGTGCCGGTCCCATAGCAGCAACGGCACGTTGGCGAGATCACGAAGCCGCACTTCCGTTCGTGACGCCAACGGACTGTCGTCGGCGATGACGGCCTGAATGCGCTCGTGGAAGATCGGCGCCGCGTCAATCACGGCGTTGTCGAATGGCGGACGCGCGAGCACCAGGTCCAGCGCTGACGTCTTCAACTGATCGTGGATGTCTTCGCTGCAGTTGACGTCACGGACCTCGAAGGTGATGTCGGGATGCTGTTTCGAGAACTCGACACGCAGCCGGTTGACGACATCCCAGAGGCCCCACCCGATTCCGATGCGAATCCGGTTCTTCTCGCCATGCGCCATCTGGCGGGCGATCTCACAGAACTCAGTGCCCGCCGCGTCGAGTGCCCGCGCTTTTTCGAGAAGGCGCTGGCCGTCTTCAGTCAGCGTGACTCCATGTCGATGCCGAAGAAAGAGCGTGAGGCCGAGCTCTTCCTCGAGCTGATGAATGTGACGGCTGAGCGGGGGTTGCGAGATGTGGAGGCGTTCGGCAGCCTTGGTGACACTCAGCGTGTCCGCCACGGCTATGAAGGCCTTTATGTGCCGAAAGTCCATGGCGGCGGGATTCTATACCAAATCCGTATGACCTAACCTGAAAGATGTATTGGACAGTTGACCTCCCGAGGAGCGAGCGTAATGCCCGTCAGAGCACGGGCCTGCGGCCTCAAGGAGGGTTGCGCATGCGTGGTTTCAAGCTGGTTCTGCTCGCCTTCGCGTTGATCGTGAGCGTGCCAATGGTGGCGTTCGCGCAGGCAACGCTGTCGGGCCTCGTCCGGGATACATCCGGCGCAGTGCTGCCGGGTGCGACCGTCGAGGCATCCAGTCCCGTTTTGATCGAAAAAGTGCGGTCGGGCATCACCGACGGCACTGGCCGATACACCATCCCCGATCTCCGTCCAGGCACATATCGATTGTCGTTCTCGCTGACTGGGTTCAAGACCGTGGTGCGTGAAGGCGTCGAGCTGAGCGGAACGGCGGTGCTGACGGTCAACGCCGATCTCGAAGTCGGCGGCGTGCAGGAAACGATCACCGTGTCAGGACTGACGCCGGCAGTGGACCTGCAGTCGACCACGCGCCAAGCGGTGATGGATCAGCAGATCGTCTCCGCGGTACCGAGTTCACGCACACCTTTCACGGTCGGCGTCCTGATTCCCGGTGTGCGCAAAGGCGCGTTCACGGGACAGGACGTGGGCGGTTCTGTCGTGCAGGAAGTCGCCTCGCTCGAAGCCAACGGCGGCCGCACCTCCGATCAGCGGATGATGGTGAACGGCGTCGCGCTCAGCTCGATGATTGCCGGTGGCTGGGGCGGTGGCGCGGTGCCAAACGCAACGGGCACCTCTGAATTCGCGATTGACGTCTCGGGTGTGGATGCGCAGGCAGCGACCGGCGGTGTGCGCATCAACTTCATTCCACGCGATGGCGGCAACCGTTACAGCGGGACGATCTTCGGCAGCTATGCCAACAACAGCATGGCCAGCGACAACTTCACTGGCACCGACGTCCAGGAGCGCGGCCTCTCCGTGCCTGGCACCATCAAAGCCAACGGCGACTTCAATCCCGGAGTGGGCGGACCGATCAAGAAAGACAAGCTGTGGTTCTTTCTCTCCGGCCGCAAGCTCTTCGCCGATAACTATGTCGCCAGCCTGTTCTTCAACCAGAACGCCAACGACATCACCCGCTACGACTACGTGCCGACAAGCACGCAGGCCGTGCTGCACCAGGAGCAGTCGATCGTCCAGGCCCGCTTCACGTATCAGGTCAACCCCAAGAACAAGATCGGCATGACCTACGATCAAGAAAATTTCTGCGCGTGCACCACCGGCATCGGACCGCAGCCGGGTGGCACGATCGTCTCACCCGAGGCGGGCGTCGATCGCCGCTTCCCGTTGCAGCGATTCGTCACCATGGATTGGAGTACGCCGGTGAGCAATCGACTTCTCATCGAAGCGAGCGGCATTCACCGCGTCGAACGCTGGGGCGGCATGGAGCCGCAGGTCGGCAAGCTGGGCAACATCGATCACCTGACGCCGGGCATGATCTCGGTGACTGACAGCAACAACCCGGTGACCCGTGGCTCACTCATGTACCGCGCCGCGACGACCTACAACAACTCGTGGAACTGGAATCTCCACTACCGCGCCGCGGTGTCGTACATCACCGGGTCGAACACCTTCAAGGTCGGCTTCAACAACGCCTACGGGCATCACGAGAACACGACCTACAGCGCTCCCGCCGCGCCGATCAGTTACGGCTTCACGGCGATGGTGCCGCAGAGCATCAGCTACCGCATCGTTCCGCGCACGGTGGAAGTGAACGTCAATCGCGATCTCGGACTGTTCGTCCAGGACAAGCTGACCACGGGACGCTGGACGCTGACCGGAGCGGTTCGATTTGATTCGTTCAAGAACAGCTTCCCGCCACAGGGGATCTCGGGCACGTTCTTCGGACGCACCCTCAACGTCCAGTACGACGAGATCGACAATCTGAGCTGGAACGACATCACGCCGAGGCTTGGCGCGACCTACGACGTGTTCGGTAACGGCAAGACTGCATTCAAGGCGACGCTGAACAAATATCTCGAAGGTCTCGGCACCACAGGGTTCGGCCCGGCGCAGGTGACCGACGCGCCGAATCCAATCTTGCGACTGCTGAACACGACGCAGCGGACTTGGGCCGATGCCAACGCGAATTTCGTCCCGGACTGCGATCTGAACAACTTCGCCCTCAACGGCGAATGCGGTGCGCTCGACAACGCGGCGATCTTCGGCACGGTCACGCCGGGCACGAATTACGACCCGGATCTCATGACCGGCTGGGGCAAGCGATCGTTCAACTGGGAATTCACCACCAGCGTGCAGCAGGAGATCATCCCGCGCATGTCGCTGGAG
>DATCXH010000397.1:0-26429 GCA_036565925.1 Vicinamibacterales bacterium | reverse complement strand
ATCGCGACGTTCGCAATTTCCTTGGCGTCGTTGAACGACAGCCGCTGGAAGATGCCCGCCGCTTCGTAGCGAACGTCGAAGCCACGGCGACGGAAGAAGTCGCGGCCCTTTCGTCCGATCAGACCAAGCGCGATCTCGTGCTGCTGCCCCTCTTTGACGATGAACTGCCCGGCGGCCTTGATGACGTTCGAGTTGAAGCTGCCGCACAGGCCGCGGTCCGCCGTGATGACAATGAGCAGGGGTCTCGATCCCGGCGGCGCCGTGACGCGCAGCAGCGGGTGGGTGTCCTGATCGACCCGAGACACCAGGCCATTCAGCACCTTCAGCATGCGCTGTGCGAATGGTCTCGCGGAGACCACTCGCTCCTGCGCGCGCCTGAGTCGCGACGCGGCGATCATTTTCATCGCCTTGGTGATCTGCTGCGTCGATTTGACGGCGCGGATCCGGCGGCGGAGGTCAATAAGTGACGGCATGAGCGCTCGCCGAGGTTAGGCGGCGGCTCCCGCGCCGGCATGCACCGCACCAAATTGCTGGCCGAACTCTTTGAGGGCCCGCTCCAGCGCTGCCTTCGAGTCGTCGTCGAGGATCTTTTTCTCGGCGAGACCGCTCAACACGCCCGGGTGGCGCGTCTCGAGGAAGCGATAGAGATCTTCCTCGTAGCGGCGCACGTCTTCGATCGCAACTGCGTCGATGAAGCCCTTCGTCGCCGCGTAAATGATCACCACCTGCTTCTCAACGGCGAGAGGTTGATACTGCGGCTGTTTCAAGATCTCAACCAGGCGTCGACCACGATTGAGCTGTGCCTGTGTCGCTTTGTCGAGGTCGCTACCGAACTGTGCGAAGGCCGCGAGCTCGCGGTACTGCGCGAGGTCGAGACGCAGAGAGCCGGCGACCTGACGCATCGCGCGAATCTGCGCCGAGCCACCGACGCGGGACACTGAGTTGCCGACGTTGATCGCGGGACGCACGCCCTGGTGGAACAAGTCGCTCTCCAGGAAGATCTGCCCGTCGGTGATCGAGATCACGTTCGTCGGGATGTAGGCTGAAAGGTCTCCCGCCTGCGTTTCAATAATCGGCAGCGCAGTCAACGAACCGCCGCCCTGTGACGCATTCAACTTCGCGGCGCGTTCCAACAGCCGTGAGTGCAGATAGAACACGTCGCCGGGATACGCCTCACGGCCGGGCGGCCGTCGCAGCAGCAGTGAGATCTCGCGATACGCCTGCGCATGCTTGGAGAGATCGTCGTACACCACCAGCGCGTGGCGACCGCTGTCACGAAAGTACTCGCCGATGGCGCATGCCGAATACGGGCTGATGTAGAGCATCGGCGCCGGATCCGAAGCCGCCGCTGCGACGACGATGGTGTAGCTCATCGCGTCGTACTCTTCGAGCGTGCGCACAACCTGCGCGACCGTGGACTGCTTCTGGCCGATCGCGTTGTAAATGCAGATGACGCCTGTGCCGCGCTGATTGATGATGGCGTCAACGGCGACGGCGGTCTTACCGGTCTGCCGGTCGCCGATGATCAGCTCGCGCTGACCGCGTCCGATCGGCACCATGCCGTCGATGGCTTTGAGGCCCGTTTGAAGCGGCTCTTTCACAGGCTGACGATCGACAACGCCAGGCGCGAGCCGTTCGATGGGCAGGAACTCTTTCGTCGGAATCGGTCCCTTGCCGTCAATCGGTTGGCCAAGCGCGTTCACCACGCGACCGAGCATCGCGTCGCCGACCGGCACCGAAATGATGCGTCCCGTCCGCTTGACCGAGTCGCCTTCCTTGATCTCCCTGTAGTCGCCGAGCAGCACGGCGCCGACGCTGTCCTCTTCGAGGTTGAGCGCAATGCCAAAAACACCGTGCGAGAACTCCAGCATCTCCCCGGCCATCGCGCGCTCGATGCCATGAACGCGCGCGATGCCGTCACCGAGCGAGATGACGCTTCCGACCTCAGCGACATCGACCTGCACCGCATGACTGCCGATTTGGTCGCGAATGATCTTGGAGATTTCTTCTGCTCTGATATCCATACGATTCCTGTCAGAGGCGCGTCGCCTCCCCTCGCTATCGCTGTTCGAGCCGATCGCGGACTTTGGCGAGACGCGTCGCCACGCTGCCGTCGTACACGGTGCCGCCGATCCGCGTGACCACCCCGCCAATGATCGCTGCGTCGACTTTCGTCGTCATGGTAACGGTGCGGCCTGTCGCGTTCGCCAGACGTTGCTGCAACTGCTTGGCGCGTTCTGGCGACAACGGCGCTGCGGTGGTCACTTCGGCGTGCAGCACGTTGAGGTGCTCCATCAGCCGTTCCCGGTAGACGTCAAGCAAGTCCGGCAACAGTGCGAGCCGGCCGCGTGAGGCGAGCAGCAACACCAGCTTGCCGACCGGTGTGGTCGGTTTCTGCCGCTCGAGAATCTGCTGGACGATAGCGCGCTTATCGGCCGCGGACACGACCGGATTCGCAAACGTCCGTTGCAGATCGGGGTTTGTGCGAACCAGATCGACGAACGCCGCGAGCTCCTCTTCGGCGCGGTCGGGATCAGATTCTTTGATGGCGACGTCGAGCAGCGCTCTCGCGTATCGCGCTGCGGAGGCCCGCATGCTCATGATGTCTTTTGACGGATGACGCGCACATGCCACGCGGCGCCTGCGCGCCCGGCTGTGCGAGCTTGTACCTCAAAGGCACAAGCGTCTATTTATACCACGGAAAGAGCGGCGTTTCGTAGCGACGTGGACTCGGTCGAGACGTCAGCCGCGGCTGGTGATCACTTCAAATATCCGGTTCAATTCGTCTTCCGAGGCGAACTCGATCTCGATTCGCCCGCCCGATCCTCGTCTGTTGATGCGGACTTTCGTCCCCAGGGCGAAGCGCATCCGGTCTTCGGCAGCGCGGGTATGCACGTCGGACGTGGCGGCCGGTGCGGCTGCGGAGGTCGCACGCGATTTTGGCGACGACAACTTCTTCACTAATGCTTCGGTTTCGCGCACCGAAAGCCGGCGGGAAATCGCCTCGCGGGCACCGTGTCGCTGCGCCGCTGCGTCCGGCAGTGCCAACAACGCCCGGGCATGACCGGTTGAGAGCGCGCCGGCCGCGAGATCGGCGCGCACCTCCTCTGGCAGCTTCAGCAGCCGCATGAAGTTGGCGACTGAGCTGCGATCCTTGCCGACCGCCGCCGCGATCTGCTCTTGCGTCAGTGTGAACTCGTCGGCGAGTCGCTGATACGCGAGCGCCTCGTCGATCGGGTTGAGACCTTCGCGTTGAAGGTTCTCAATGAGCGCGAGTTCCAATAGCTGCTTGTCACCCTCGGCGACGTCGCGGACCACGACCGGAACACGCTGCAGCCCAGCCTTCTGCGCCGCGCGCCAGCGGCGTTCACCGGCAATGATTCGATAGGTGTTGCCGGTACGACGGACGAGGATTGGTTGAATGATGCCGTTCGCCTTGATCGACGCGGCCAGCTCCTCGAGCTTCGCATCATCCATGTTGAGACGTGGCTGCTGCTGGTTGGGCGCCAACAGATCGATGTCCACTTCGATCGGCCCCGAACGGGGAGGCTCGGGAGCATCTGGAATCAGCGCGCTAAGACCTTTACCGAGTGCGGGGCGTCGTTCGAGCATTTTAGTGGTCCGTTCTGCAGAGGGAGCGCTGGTGACAGCCAGCCTCCGCCGATGGTCTCTCGGCCGCGACAAACGGAGCGGCCGATTGCATTACGCCAACTGCACACACTGAAGTCCGTTCTTACGCTGCGCGACGAGCGAGCAGCTCTTTCGCGAGTGCGACATATGCGGCAGCGCCGCGGGATTTCGTGTCGTACAACACGCCAGGGATTCCGTGACTCGGTGCTTCACCGAGTCGCACGTTGCGCGGAATGATCGTGTTGAAGACTTTCTCTTTGAAGAAGTCGCGCACGTCGCGCGCCACCGACTGACCGAGATTCGTGCGGTCGTCGTACATTGTGAGCAATACGCCTTCGATATCGAGCGCTGGATTCAACGCGCTCCGCACACGACGCATCGTCCCGACGAGATCGGCGAGACCCTCGAGTGCAAAGTACTCACAGTGGAGCGGAATCAGCACGGCGTCGGCGGCGACGAGTGCGTTGAGGGTGAGCAGTCCAAGCGACGGCGGGCAATCGATGAAGACATGATCGAACTGGCCGCGCAGCGGATCGAGCACGCGCTTCAGTCGATGTTCTCTCTGAGGCAGCGCCACCATTTCGATTTCAGCGCCGGTGAGATTGCGGTCCGCAGGGACGAGCGACAGATTCGCGACGCGCGTCGACAGCACGTAGGCCGTTGGCGGCGCGGTATCGGTAAGGAGCGCTTCGTACACCGTACCCGCCTCAGAGCGCTGCGACTTGGAGCCAACGCCGCTCGTCAGGTTGCCCTGCGGGTCGACATCGACGAGAAGAACTCTCCGACCTTGAACGGCAAGAGATGTCGCCAGATTGATGGCTGTGGTGGTCTTGCCGACGCCGCCCTTCTGATTGGCGACGGCGATGATGCGGCCCTCGGGCCCCTTGTCTTCTGGCATACGACAGATTTGATTGGACGCGCCTTATGGGCTGGCCCAACCAATGTAGTACCTGCTAAATCGGACGTCAAGGGAGGAATTGACGGGCGGCGCGTTTCACGTGAAACAAAAAGGGCGAAAGTTAAGCGATCAATTGTTTCACGTGAAACGTTTGGATCGGTCCAGTCTCTTGCTGAGGACTACAAGCCTGCTCCCTTGGTCCTCCAGAAGCGGAAACGTGGCCTTCCACGACAGAGGCGGCATCAGAGTCCCAGGCGCCTCGGCGCCGGATGCGGCACGGAAGAGAAACAGCTCGCCGCCGGGTCTCACAAAAGCCTGAAGATTCATGAGAACCGAACCTTCAACGCGCACCGCGCGAAGAGTAAGGAGGTCATGCGCTTCGTGCAGCGACGGCCTGGAGAGTAGCTCCTCGAATCGAGACGTGACGACCTCAGCGTCGTGCAGCTCGAGCGCTCGCAGCGCTTCGCGAAGGAACACAGACTTACGCGTCTTTGCCTCGACGAGCATCAGATGAGCGGATAGAGCGAGCGCGAGAGGAATCGCCGGCGAACCACCGCCACTCCCGATATCAATCATCTGTTTTACTGGCGCGGTTGCGTGCCTCGCTGCTACGAGTGGCTCGATCAGCAATCGATCGATTGCCGCCGGCCCCTGCTCCGCCAGATCCAGACCGGTGAGGTTCATCTTCGCGTTCCACGCGGTGAGAAGCTTGAAATAGACCTCGAGTTTGAGCGCAAGAGGGGACGAGATCGTGACACCGGCGCGTCGACCCCGACGAATGAGACGGCTGTGAAACTCGCGGCTGTTCACTGCTCGGACGCGGCTTCCGCTTGCAGTCTTCCGAGGAAGGCACCTAGTACAGCGATGGCGGCCGGTGTAACTCCAGGGATTCGCGACGCCTGCCCGAGAGTCTCTGGTCGCACCTCCGATAACCGATGCACTGCCTCGGCAGAGAGTCCCGGGACACGCGAAAACGGAAAGGCGCTTGGAATGCGGCGGCGTTCGTTCTTCTTCGACCGTTCGGCGTGCGCCATCGCCTGGCGAAGATAGCCTTCGTACTTGATCGATGTCTCCAGGCTGGCGAGATCGAGTTCCATTGATAAGGGATCGAGGTCCAGGTTCACAGCGCCAGATTCGACGAAGCTGCTGATGCGGACCTCCGGCTGCTTCAACAACTGCGAGGCCCGCAACCGATCGCCGGACGGAGCCCGTACGAGCGTTGATTCGAGAGCCGCAGTGTTTCGCTGGAACCGTGTGCGACGCGCTTCGAAGTGATCCCAACGCTCATCGTCAATCAATCCGAGTGAACGGCCCGAGGGGGTCAGCCGCAGGTCGGCGTTGTCGATTCGCAGCAACAGCCGATGCTCGGCGCGCGATGTGAACATGCGATACGGCTCGAGGCATCCACGGGTGACCAGATCATCGATGAGTACGCCGATGTATCCCTCATGGCGCCCGATCACAAATGCCGGCTCACGCCGAATCTTTCTGGCCGCATTGATTCCCGCGACGATCCCCTGTGCGGCAGCTTCTTCATACCCAGAGGTTCCGTTGATCTGACCCGCGAAAAATAAGCCCTCGACTCGGTTCGTCTCTAGCGTCGCCTTCAACTCGGTAGGTTGGACGAAGTCATACTCCACGGCATATCCCGGTCGTATGATGACGGCGTTCTCGAGACCCGGTAGCGCATGGACGAGGGACTCCTGGACCTCTCGAGGCAACGACATCGAGAATCCATTCACATAAATCTCGTCGACCTCGAGACCTTCCGGTTCCAAGTACAGCTGATGTCGCTCACGCTGTGGAAACCGCATAATCTTGTCTTCGAGCGAGGGGCAGTACCGCGGACCGATGCCATGGATCTGACCGTTGTAGAGCGGACTCTTCGTGATGTTCTCTCGAACGAGATCGCTCACTCGATCGTTCGTATGCAGCAACCAGCACCGTGCACGATTTGCGAGCAGTGTCGAAGTCTCGAAAGAGAACGGAACAGGTACCTCATCGCCGCGCTCTTCGATAAAAAGTCCGTTGTTGACGCAGGAATCGAACTCGATGCTGTCTCGATGCAGGCGCGGCGGCGTGCCTGTCTTCAATCGGCCCATCGCGAACCCGCGCGAGCGAATTGAATCCGCGAGCTCACGCGAGGGAGGCTCACCATGCCGCCCCGCCGGACGCTGTTCGTCTCCAACGTGAACCAATCCGTTGAGAAATGTGCCGGTCGTCACGATCAGTGCGCGGCACTCAATGAGGTCACCATCCTCCGTTGAAAGACCGATCACTCGATCGCCATCAACGATAACTTGCCCCGCCCTGCGAAAAATCCACTCAATATTGGGCTGTTGCCCGATCTTGGCGCTGACCCACTTACCGTAAAGTCGCTTGTCCGCCTGCGCACGCGGCGACCACACTGCGGGACCGCGGCTTCGATTGAGCAACTTGAACTGAATACCCGTCGCATCGATCGCCCGGCCCATCAGGCCACCGAGTGCATCGACCTCACGAACCAGATGGCCTTTTGCGGTTCCACCGATCGCCGGGTTGCACGGCATATGCGCCACTGTCTCGAGTGACAGCGTGCACAACCCAACGTGACACCCCATGCGAGCGGCCGCGTACGCCGCTTCCACGCCAGCGTGCCCAGCCCCAATCACAACGACGTCAAACGTCATCGTCAGATCTCGTCTACTTCCCGATGCAGAATCGCGCGAAGATGTGTTTCAACACGTCTTCGCTCGTGTGCGTTCCCACAACTTCGCCGAGGCTCGCACGCGCCGCATGCAAGTCCACGAGAACGAACTCCTCGGAGATCCCGTCTTGCTCCGCTGCAGCTCTCGCCTGCGCAAGGTTCGCGCGCGCATGTTCGAGCAGCGTTGTGTGACGCACGTTCGTCATCGCGCTCGAGTCGCGAAGTGACTCACCGCCACTCAGCGCAGCGACGATCGTGCGTCGCAATGCATCGAGGCCGTCTCCCGACGTTGCCGAAACGCACGTGGCATCCTCGCGACGCCACACTGCTGATTGATCGCTCTTGTTCGCCACAATCACGCGTTTGCGACTCGTCGTCTCTGTGAGCAGTCGCGCATCGTCAGGCATCAACGGCTCGGCAGCATCGAGTACAACGACGATCAGATCGGCGACTTCGCGTGCGCGTGTGCCGCGCCACACGCCCTCGATCTCGATGCGATCGGTCGTGTCGCGAACGCCCGCCGTATCGACCAACGTGACGCGGAGCCCATCGATATCGCACGTCTCTGTCACGAGATCACGAGTCGTTCCCGCAGTCTCCGTCACGATCGCTCTCGAGTGACCGACGAGCGCATTGAACAGACTCGACTTCCCCACATTGGGCCGTCCGGCTATGACGACGGTCGCACCCTCACGAATGAGACGGCCGTGCGCCGACGACTTCAACAAACTATCGAGATCCTCGATCACGCTCGTCACGACGCAGGCGATCGCCTTGGGCTCAATGAAGTGATAGCCCTCATCAGGAAAGTCGAGCGACGCTTCAAGGCGAGCGACAAGATCAAGGAGACGTGCATCAATTGCGGTAATTTTCGCGGTGAGGGTACCCTCGAGTTGATCGAAGGCGACGCGCGCCTGCAACGGGGTCACCGCGTCGATCAAATCCGCCACCGCTTCCGCCTGGACCAGATCCATCTTGCCGTGCATAAATGCACGCAAGGTGAATTCGCCAGGCCTCGCGAGTCTGGCGCCCGCGCCGATCGCGCTCTTCAGTACCTGTTGCAGGATGATCGGGCTGCCGTGTGTGCTCAACTCGACGACGTGCTCGCCGGTGTAGGAGCGCGGCGCGGGGAACCACGTCGCGATGACCTCGTCCACCGATCGTTGCGGATCGGTGTCGACGGCGCGCACGCGCGTGAACGTGGCATGCCGTGGTTGCAACGGCTTGTCGCGAATCAGAATTCGCCCGGCCACCTCGCAGGCGTCACTCCCGCTGATCCGTACGACGCCTAAGCCTCCACGGCCAGGCGGGGTCGCAATCGCGACGATGGTGTCGTCGGGAGAAAACATGCCGCTCGCTCGGGACGCCTGTGCCCCGCGGACACTCGACCGGTCAGCGCCGGGCCGAGATGATCACCGTCTTCATGAACGCATCGCCGATGCTTTCGGAACTGACGGAAGGGTCCTCAGCGATGGCCAGATGCACAATGCGACGCTCGTACGGATTCAGTGGGCCCATCTCTTGAGGCGCGCCGCTGCTGCGAGCCTTCTCCGCGATGAACTTCGCCATCTGCCGAATCTCCGCATCCTTGTCTCTGCGGAAACTATTGCAGTCGACGACGATGCGGTTGTCGTCGCCCAATTGCCGGCGAAACGTCGTTGCCACGAGATGCTGCAGGGCCTGGAGACCTTCACCGCCGCGACGAATCAGCGGACCACCGTCCTCGCCCTCAAGGTTGATCCGTGTGGCTTCCGGCGTCTCTTCGATTGTGGCTTTGAGCTGCACGCCCATCGCGTCGATGACGCGTTGGACGAACGTCGTGATTTGAGTGGTCAGAGTCTCGTTCACGCTGCGCTTCTCTCGATTCGGTTGACGGTCAGTGCGACGTGATTCTAGTTCTTGTTCTCTGCGCCTGCAGTACGGCCCGACCCGGCGCTCTTGATGCGCCGCTCCGCGGGCGGCCTGACGTTCGCCATGGCCGGCGGGCCAATCCACCAGTTCGTGAAGTACTGCTGGCCAATGGCGAACAGGTTCCCGACGAACCAGTACAACACCAGGCCACTTGGCGCTGCGAGGAACATGACGCCAAACATCAGCGGCATCATCATCATGATGCGCTGCTGCGCCGGATCTGCCGTTGACGGCGTCATCTTCTGCTGCCAGAACATCGTCACCGCCATGAGCACCGGCGTGATGTACAAGGGATCGCGCTCGGACAAATCCTTGATCCACCATCCGAAGTCAGCGCCACGCAATTCGATGGACTGAGAAAGCAGCGAGTAGAACGCGAACAGGACCGGGAGCGTGAGAAGCATGGGCACGCAGCCGCTCGCCGGGTTGACGCCTTTCTCCTTATACAGCGCCATGATCTCGGTCTGCATCTTCTGCCGGCCGGGATCTGTCATCTTGAGCCCCGAGTAACGATCCTGGATCGCTTTCAACTGCGGCTGCAGGGCCTGCATCCTCCGCATCGAGACGAGACTCTTGTGTCGCAGCGGGAAGATCAGAAGGTTGATGATGATCGTGAGGACGATGATCGACCAACCCCAGTTGCCGATGAATCCATGCACCCACTTGAGTGATGTCAGCAGCGGCACGGACAGCACCCTGAACTTGCCAAAGTTGATCGCGTTCACGAGCTGAACGTCGATCGACTGCAATAGATCGAACTGTTTCGGACCAACGAAGAAACGCACATCCTTCGGCGACTGCGGTAAGCGGATCGTGTGTGCGAGCAGTTGTCGCTGTGTGTTGTTCGGCCCCGGAAGCGTGACCGGCTTGTACTCCAGCCGTGCCTTGCCTGGCATCAGAGCCGCGGCCAGGAAGTAGTGATCGTCCACACCGCCAAACCGAAAGTCGCCCTCGTGCGCCGGTTGCTCGGCAACTTTCGACGCGGCGATCCGCGTGACGTCACCGTCCAGTTCGAAGATCGCCTGGGGCGGCTGAACATAGTTGCCAGTAAAGAAGCTGCCACCACCCGCGCTGGCGCCGGCGTCGCCGAGACCTGGGCCCCATGCAATCGTCGGGTTCAGCGACTGACCGCCATTCACCACATCGGTCGAGAAGGCGACGACGAAATTCTTGGGATCGAATCGGAAATCCTTGCGAACACGCAGGCCGGCATCGTTCGCGTACTCGAAGGACACCGTCGCCGCCTGCCTCGTCGCGTCGACCCGTCCGCCGGCATCTCCGGAGACTCGATAGAGCGCCGCGCTCAACCGACGCGTAATCGCCGCATCGTCCACGACGAGAGTGAACGGCCTCGGTTGATCCGTTGGCACACCTGACGGTACGAGATCGACCGGCTTTCCAGCAGCGTCGCGATAATCCTTCAACAGCCAGTGCAAGACCTGACCACCACGATTGGTGAGCACGACCTCAGATGTCGCGGTCTCGACGACGACCTCGCGTTCTGCGGTATCGGAAATCTGTGCAGCGGGCTCTTGTTCGGCCGGTGCTTGCTCGACGACCGTGGGTGCGGCCTGCGGCGCGGGCTGCGCGAGCTTTTCCTTCGGCTCGACGACATCGACCTTCGGCTTCTGCGGCGGGACAAACAGCGCCTGATAGCCGTACAGCACGGCGAACGACAACAGAATGGCGACGAAAACCCTGCGTTCCATGTAGTGGATCTACGAGCGCGGGACGGGATCGTACCCGTGCCCTCCGAACGGTCTACAGCGGGACAATCTGACTATACCGAGCCAGACCCCGCGACGAGCGCCGTGAAGTCGTACCGCTTCCGCCATGTAGTCCGCGCACGACGGCTGGAATCGGCAGGCCCCGGTAAACAATGGCGAAATAAGTATTTTATAGCCTCTTAGGAGGCCGAGAACGATTCGGGCGGCGAGCGGGCCTCGCGCCGGCTGGCTGCCCTCGATGGCGTCGGTCAAGGGCCTGTGCATAATCGATCTCGAGACTGGCAAAAGACGCATCAAGCATTTCCCGGCGCGGGACGATGATGACGTCCAACCCGGTTGTGATCTTATGACGCCTGAAGATCTCCCGAGAGAGCCGCTTGGCGCGATTCCGCTCGACCGCAGGACCAAACTTGCGGCTGGCTGCGATCCCCAACCGTGACACTGAGCCGCCGTTGGCGGCCACAAACAGTGTCATGAAACGCGCGGGTACCCGCACGCCTGTCGAGTATGCGCGCTCGAAATCGACTCGGCGGCGCACCCGCTCGGCGGTCGTCAACCCGAGCGGTTGAATCACGGCTATTGCTCGTCGGAGACCGTCAGACGCTTGCGTCCCTTGGCGCGCCGGCGCTTGAGGACGATGCGCCCATTCTTGGTCGCCATGCGGACGCGGAAACCGTGCGTCTTCTTACGGCGCCGCGTATTGGGCTGATATGTACGCTTTCCCTTCATGCTCGCCTATGGTGTAAAGAATGGCTGTCGCTTGGATTGACGAAACCTCAATACTAACTGCCACTCCTGCAGAGTGTCAAAGGAATCACGGGGACTTGCCGAGGCGATGAGAACTCTGTGCTACAGTCGCGGGTTCATCGGTCTGAGGTATGGCGAAGGCGGTTCGGTTCCTCCCCCAAGTTTTCCACAACTGTGGAAAACATTGTGGAAAACACAGGCCTTCACCTGATCTCCACAAAATCCCTTTGTTTTTCGGCCTTTTTTTGCGTATAGCGATTCGAAACAGCCGAGTTTTCGAGGGTTCCTGGATGGTCAGACGGCCGCTCGCAGCGGCCCCGTCGTGTCTTTCGACGGGCGAAAGTGTTCTCTACCATCCTGTATTGAGCTGACGTCATGGAAGCAACAATTTGGGATCAGGTCCTGGCTCGAATCGAGACCAAGGTTAATCGCCACAGCTTTTACACATGGTTCCGCCCCACGACTCTGTTGTCCGACGGCGGCGGGGCGCTCACAATCCGAGTCCCGAACCAACTCTTCAAGGATTGGCTCACGAAGCACTATTCGGTCGTGCTTTCTGAAGCGCTCGCCGAAGTGCGCCGGCCCGGAGCCGGACTGATATTCGTGTCGGAAGGCTCCGTCCTCCAGACAGCAGCCACTGATGAGGCTCCAGCCGAGGCCGAGTCGACGGCGCCGATCGATGCGCCGACGGTTCCATCTGGGGGTCTGAACCCTCGGTACACCTTTGACACGTTCATTGTTGGATCCTCCAACCAGTTCGCACACGCCGCCTGTCGCGCGGTGGCCGAGGCGCCATCTCGTTCGTACAACCCGCTGTTCATCTATGGCGGCGTGGGCCTCGGCAAGACGCACTTGATGCACGCCGTCGGTCATTACGTGCTGCAACACGATCCGACGTTGAAGCTCACCTACATCTCGTCAGAACGGTTCATGAACGAGATGATCAATGCGGTCCGCTACGACCGCATTCTCGATTTCCGCGAGCGGTATCGGAGCGTCGACTTGCTCCTGGTGGACGACATTCAGTTCGTGTCAGGCAAGGAAGGAACACAGACCGAGTTCTTCCATACCTTCAACGCACTCTACGATGCGCAGAAGCAGATTGTGCTCAGCAGCGATCGACCGCCCAATGAAATACCAGCGCTCGAGGAACGTCTGCGATCGCGCTTCGAGTGGGGACTCACGGCAGACATTCAATCGCCGGATCTCGAAACCAAAGTCGCGATTCTCAAACGAAAAGCCGAGGCCGAAGCGGTGCCGCTGCCGGACAACGTCGCGATCTACATCGCTGGCCGGATCAAATCGAATATCCGCGAGCTCGAGGGATCGCTCATTCGCCTGATTGCCTACGCGTCACTCACCGGGCGCGAGATCTCGCTCGATCTCACACGTGAAGTCCTCAAGAACGTGCTCGAGCAAGACGACAAGGCGATCACCATCGAGAGTATTCAGAAGTTCGTCGCCGACTATCACCAGCTGAAGACGGCTGATTTGAAGTCTCGGAATAATTCGAAGTCAGTCGCGATGCCGCGACAGGTCGCGATGTATTTGTGCAAAACGCTCACACAGGCATCACTCCCTGAGATCGGAAAGAGCTTTGGGGGAAAGCACCACTCGACGGTGATCCATTCGATCAAGAAGGTCGAAGAGCTCCGCAAGAATGACGGAGATTTCAACAAGCTGATCAGCAGTTTTCTTGAGTCATTTCGGTGAATTCGTCGGCGTGCACATGATCGTCGCGAGGAACGTCTGTGGATGGTTGGGCGGGTCGTGGATCCCCACAAGATCCGCGACCTTCCCGAGCGTCGTACCCACAGGTTTATCCACAGCGTAAGTTATTGAATATCAGTAATTAGCGTCGCTCAGCTGAGTTTTACGCGGCACCTATTCTTTTGTATAATTCTTTATCTCTTCTGATCACTTCAGTGGAGTAGATCCACGACTCCACGGTCGGGTTCTTTAACGCAGGCACGCCGCTCTGCTTCGAGGTCATCACAAGCCTATGGAACTCGTTGTTCGGAAGACCGAGCTTCTGCGAGAACTACAACTCTTCCAAGGCATCGTTGAGCGGAAGAACACGATTCCGATCCTGGCGAACGTGTTGATCGAGGCGAAGGGCGATGAAGTGCGTATGCTCGCCACGGATCTCGAAGTCGCTTTGCGAAGCCGTTGTCAGGCTGCAGTAGCCAAAGGTGGATCGCTCACCCTGCCGGCGAAGAAGTTGTACGAAATCGTGAAGGCCTTGCCGGAAACCGACGTCCGGATCGAAGAAGACCGCAATGGGGTCAAGGTCGCTGCCGATCGCTTCGATTCACGAATGCAGACGCTGCCGCGCGAGGACTTTCCCACGCTTCCCGACGCCAGCGGCACGGCGCGCGCATCGCTGCCCCGCGCCGCGGTGAAGGAAATGGTGGCAAAAACGCAGTATGCGATCACGGGCGAGGACACGCGGTATTTTCTCAACGGCGCGAAGTTCGTGCTGAAGCCGCACAGCCTCACGCTGGTTGCCACCGACGGCCACCGCCTGGCCCTCGTCGATGTGAAACACGAGACCGGCGTTTCGCAGGACGTCGGCGTCATCCTCCCGAAGAAAACGCTGCTCGAGTTGGGCAAGCTCCTCGCCGAAGGTGACGGCGACATTCAGTTTGAGAGCGGAGAAAACCATCTCTTCTTCGAAGTGGGTGGACGCATTCTGATTTCCCGCATGATCGATGGGCAGTTTCCTGCCTATGAGCGGGTGATACCGAAGGGCAACGACAAGACGATTGAATTCGATCGCGAACGGCTGACCAGCGCGGTCAAGCGTGTCGCGCTGTTGTCCAACGAGCGGTCTCGTGCGGTGAAGTTCGAGATCGACAAGGGCAAGGTCGAAGTGACGTCCAGCAGTTCGGAATTTGGTGAAGCGCACGAACAGCTGCCAGTCGAGTACGCAGGTCCTGCACTGAGCATCTCGTTCAATGCGCAGTACGTGCTCGATTTCCTCAACGTCGTGGAGACCGACATCGTCTCGTTGTCGTTGAAAGACGAGGTCAGCCAGGCGGTGATGAAGCCCGTGGGCGCCGACGGCTACGACTACACCTACGTCATCATGCCGATGAGGATTTGATCGGCGCCTGCCCGACTCAAGACGGTTAAGGACACGCGTGGAACATCCGGATCAGCAGCACGCCGAAGAAGCCGACGCGCTCCTGACAGGCGCGACGCCTGCGCAGGGAGAGACCAACGGGAACGGCCCGGTCGACGACTACGGCGCAGACAAAATCAAAGTACTCGAGGGACTCGAAGCCGTACGGAAGCGGCCGGCGATGTACATCGGGTCGACAGGTGCTCCAGGCCTTCATCATCTTGTCTACGAGATCGTGGACAACTCGATTGACGAAGCGCTGGCCGGCTTCTGCGATCAGGTCAACGTCACCATCCATATCGACAACTCGGTGACTGTGGTCGATAACGGCCGCGGCATTCCTGTCGATCCGATGCCGGATGGTCGATCGGCGGCTGAAGTCGTGTTGACCGTACTGCACGCGGGCGGCAAGTTTGAGAACGCTGCGTACAAAGTCTCTGGTGGACTGCACGGCGTGGGCGTCTCCGTCGTCAATGCACTCTCCGAACGGCTCGACCTCGAGATCTGGCGCAACGGGCACGTTTACCAGCAGACGTACGAGCGCGGCACACCAACGGGCGCGCTCGAGGTCACCGGGACCACGCAGAAGCGCGGCACCAAGGTCACTTTCAAGCCCGACTCGCAAATTTTCGAGAACACTGAATACAGCTTCGACACGCTCGCCCAACGTCTGCGTGAACTGGCGTTCCTCAACGGTGGCATCGTCATTACGATCGACGACGAGCGCGATGGGAAGTCACACAAATTCCAGTACGACGGCGGCATCGTCTCGTTCGTCGAGCATCTGAACAAGAACAAGGCGAACGTGAACGACAAGCCGATCTTCATGCGCGGCACGAAGGACGGCATCGATGCCGAGATCGCGCTGCAGTGGAACGACGGCTACACGGAGCTGGTGTTCACCTTCGCGAATAACATCAACACCCACGAAGGCGGAACGCATCTCTCGGGCTTTCGCTCCGCGCTGACGCGGACGATCAACGCCTACGCGACAAAGAGCAATCTGGCGAAAGATCTGAAGGATGCGAGTATCAGCGGTGATGACATTCGCGAGGGGTTGACCGGCGTCATCAGCGTCAAGATCCCACAACCGCAGTTCGAGGGACAGACCAAGACGAAGCTTGGCAACACCGAGGTCAAGGGCATCGTCGAGGCGATCGTCAACGACAAGCTGGGGCAGTTCCTCGAGGAGAATCCGGCGGTTGCCAAGCGCATCATCGGCAAGGCTGTCGATGCGGCCCGCGCGCGCGAAGCAGCGCGCAAGGCGCGCGATCTCGTCCGCCGCAAAGGCGCGCTCGACGGCAGCAGTCTTCCGGGCAAACTCGCTGATTGTCAGGAGCGCGATCCGGCTCAGAGCGAGATTTACATCGTCGAGGGCGAGTCTGCAGGCGGCTCCGCCAAGCAGGGTCGTGACCGGCGCTTCCAGGCGATCCTGCCAATCAAGGGCAAGATTCTCAACGTCGAGAAGGCGCGCTTCGACAAGATGCTGAGCAGCGACGAGATCAAAACCATGATCGCGGCGCTCGGCACCGGCATCGGCAGCGAGGACTTCGACGCCGACAAGGTCCGGTATCACCGGATCATCATCATGACCGACGCCGACGTCGACGGATCGCATATCCGTACGCTGCTGCTGACGTTCTTCTACCGGCAGATGCCGCAGCTGATCGATCGTGGTTACGTCTATATCGCTCAGCCGCCGCTCTTCCGCGCGAAACGCGGACGATCTGAGACGTACATCAAGAACGAGCAGGACCTCGAGGTCTACCTCGTTCGACGCGCGGTCGAATCACGAGTCGTCAAGTTGGCCGATGGCACCGAGATGTTCGGCGAGACGCTCGAGCGACAGCTGCAGCGAACGGAGGCGTATCGCAAGCTGCTCCAGCAGGTGACACGTCGCGGTCATCCGCCGGCGATTGTGTCCGCGCTCCTCGACTTCGACGCGCGCGACAAATCCTTCTTCGACCAACGCGACAAACTCGACGTGATTGCTGCTCGTATGACGACGCCGACGCGGACTGTGACCGTGACCCGCGACGACGAGCACAACGTCTTTGCGCTGCACGTCGAGGATCGATCACCTGGCTACCCGCGTCGATATGAGATGGGCGTGGAGTTCGTTACATCCGGTGAGTACCGCCTGCTTGCGTCGGCATATCGCGATATCCAGGACATCAAATTTCCCGTCGTCGTAACCACCAGCGACGCTCCACGCGACGAGGAGCCCGAGGAGACCGAAGGGGCACCGGCGGACGGCGGTGAACCCGCAGCGGCGCCAGCGGCAGTGGCGGCATCACGGTCACGTAAGGAGCCCGACACGACTCTGCACAACGTGGACGAGTTCGTGGAGTTCTTCGTCGCCGCTGGCCGGAAGGGTATTGCCGTCAATCGCTACAAGGGTCTTGGCGAGATGAACCCGGACACGTTGTGGACGACAACAATGGACCCCGAACATCGCACGCTGCTGCAGGTCCGGGCCGAGGACCACGCTGAGGCAGACCAGATGTTCACCACCCTGATGGGTGATCAAGTGGAGCCGCGCCGCAAGTTCATCGAAGACAACGCGCTCGACGTCAGAAACCTCGACGTGTAGTCCCGGCGCCCGGCTCGCGTCAGACCGCCGCTCAGATTCATGACCACACCGACCGCCAACCGCATTCCGATCAACATCGAAGACGAGATGAAGCGCTCGTACATGGATTACGCCATGAGCGTAATCATCGGCCGAGCGCTGCCCGACGTCCGGGACGGCCTGAAGCCCGCGCATCGCCGCGTGCTGTACGGCATGAAGGACATGGGGCTGTCGGCGACACGTGGCTATCGCAAGTGCGCCAAGATTGTTGGCGAGGTGATGGGCAACTATCACCCGCACGGCGACGCGTCGATCTACGACACGCTCGTCAGGCTCGCGCAGGACTTCAACATGCGCGCGCCGCTCGTCGACGGCCAGGGCAACTTCGGATCAGTCGACGGCGATCCGCCGGCGGCGATGCGGTACACCGAGGCAAGGCTCGACGCGCTCGGCGACGAGATGATGACGGACCTGGACAAGGACACCGTCGACTTCGTCCCGAACTACGACGAGACGACCACCGAGCCTACGGTTCTACCGGCGCCATTCCCCAATCTCCTGGTCAATGGTTCGGCCGGTATCGCCGTCGGCATGGCCACGAACATCCCGCCACACAACATGCGCGAGGTGATCGAATCGGTCATCTGGTTGATTGAGAGCGCGCAGGCGACGGAGAAGCCGACGCTTCCTGAGAAGCAGCGCAAGCTCCTCGAGCTCGTCCCGGGGCCTGACTTCCCCACCGGCGGCTACATCGTCGGACGTCACGGGATTCAGCAGGCGTATCTCACCGGCCGCGGCGCTGTCATCATGCGCGCGAAGGCCGAGATCGAGGTGTCGAAGAAAGGCGATCGTTCGTCGATCGTCATCTCGGCGATTCCGTATCAGGTCAACAAGAAGCGCCTCATCGAGCACATCGCCGAACTGGTTCAGGCGAAAACAATCGAAGGCATTTCCGACATCCGCGACGAATCCGATCGCGACGGCTTGCGCATCGTCATCGACTTGAAGCGCGGCGAGATCGGCGATGTCATTCTCAACAACCTGTACAAGCACACGCAGCTGCAGACGACGTTCGGCATCATCATGCTCGCCATCGTCGGCGGCCGGCCGAAGGTGCTGTCGCTGCTCGAGCTGATCGAGAACTTCATCGAATTCCGTCGCGAAGTCGTTCGGCGGCGTACCGAATTCGAGCTTCGCAAGGCCGAGGCGCGCCGGCACATTCTCGAGGGTCTGAAAATTGCGCTCGATCACCTCGACGCGGTGATTGCGCTGATACGCGGATCGCGGAATCCAGCCGAGGCGCGCGAAGGGTTGATCGCCCAGTTCGGCCTGACACAGATACAAGCCCAGGCGATCCTCGACATGCAGTTGCAGCGGCTGACCGGCCTCGAGCGGGAAAAGATCCTCGCCGAACTGGCCGACCTGCTGAAGCTGATCGAGCGCCTGATGGCGATTCTCGGCAGCGATCGTCTGGTGATGCAGATCGTCGTCGACGAGCTCCGCGCGATTCAACAGAAGTACAGCGACCCGCGGCGTACCGAGATCCTCGCCGAAGAGGGCGAGTTCCGTGTCGAGGATCTGATCGCCGAAGAGGATATGGCGATCACCGTCAGCAATACCGGTTACATCAAGCGAACGGCGATCACCAACTACCGGAATCAGCGTCGCGGCGGCAAGGGCCGCATCGGCATGCGCACGCGCGAGGAGGATTTCGTCAGCCACCTCTTTGTCGCTTCAACGCACGCCTACATCATGATCTTCTCGGACCGCGGCCGCGCGTACTGGCTGAAGGTGCACGAGATTCCCGACGTCGGGCCAGATGGTCGCGGTAAGGCGATCGCGAACCTGGTCTCGATGGAAGCCGGCGAGCGGATCGCGGCGCTCCTGGCAGTGAAGGAGTTCGAAGATAACAAGTTCATCGTCATGGGCACGCGCCGCGGTGTGATCAAGAAGACCGAGCTGAGCGCCTTCAGCAATCCGCGGGCGGGCGGCATCATCGCGATGGGTGTTGAGGATGGCGATTCGGTGATCGCGGTCAGCATCTCTGACGGCAACAGCGAGATCTTCATTGGCACGAAGGACGGTATGTCCATCCGATTCCCGGAGGGCGACGTCCGGTCAATGGGTCGCAACGCATATGGCGTCCGTGGCATCTCTCTGCGAGACGAAGACGAAGTGGTTGCGATGGAGGTGCTGAGGCCAGGTGGGACGATCCTGTCAGTGACCGAACAGGGTTATGGGAAGCGCACCGAACTCGATGAGTACCGCGTGCAGTCTCGTGGTGGCGTCGGCATCATCAATATCCAGACGAGTGAACGCAACGGCAAGGTGATCGGTGTCGCCCAGGTGACGGGCGAAGACGAGCTGATGTTGATCACGCAGCAAGGCAAGATCCTGCGCATGGCGGCGAGCAACATCCGCAGTATCGGCCGTGCGACGCAAGGCGTCCGCCTTATCGATATCGAAGGTGAGGATCGTGCTGTCTCGATCGCGCGATTGGCCGAAAAGGATGAAGAACGCCTGGCAGAGAAGATCGAGGAATCGACAGACGAAGTTCTAACAGACGAGAAGCCGGACGAGACGACTGACGACAAGGGCGAGGAATAATGCGCCGGGCTCTGGTGCTGAGCGTCGGCTCAGCCCTGTGGGCCCTCGCGCTATTCGCCTGCAGTGCCTCTCCTGAAGAGCAGACGTTACTCAGATTCTTCGTTGCCGCGCCGACCCTCGACAGCACGGTAATCGGCAAGTACGCCACCGTCGGCTTCAATCCTCAAACCGATGGCATCGTCCAGACGTTCACTATCACCGCTATGGGTCCTGAGCATCAGGATCAAAAGGACGTGACGATCGACGCCGTGGTGCTTCAGCCCGACGGCAACACTGCACGGCGAACGATGGTCGCTACCTTTGGGAAGGTTCGGGGACGCTGGCTGATCACAGGCCTGCGGCAAACTCCAGCTTCGCGAACTTCGCGCGAAGTGTCTTCTGTCCCACAGAACTGAAACGCACGACCAGCTTCGTATCGTCGCTGAGTGGTTCGATGGCGACGATCGTTCCGAGGCCGAATTGTGCATGGCGCACCTTGGTCCCGGGCCTGAGCCCGTCTGGAAGCAGCGACTGATCTTCGCTCGCGTAGTCGTATGACGGCTGCTCTTCCCGTGTGCGCCCGCCACGGTTCGGTCCTCCGCGTCCGTACGAACCCATTCGGAAATTCGAGAACGACGGCTGCGGGTTGACGTATGACGACGGGATCTCTTCGAGCAGTTCCGCAGGAATCTCGTCGATGAAGCGTGACGGGTCCGTGGACTGATAGTCGCCGAACACACGTCGGCGGGCGG
This sequence comes from Vicinamibacterales bacterium, assembly GCA_036565925.1. Taxonomy (GTDB): domain Bacteria; phylum Acidobacteriota; class Vicinamibacteria; order Vicinamibacterales; family UBA2999; genus Gp6-AA40. The sequence continues at coordinate 5,796 of DATCXH010000397.1, read as the reverse complement.
CCGAGGTGAGCACCAGCCGCCGCTGTGCGCGGGTGATGCCGACATAGCACAAACGCCGCTCCTCCTCGAGGTCAGCTTCGTCGTCGCTGGCGCGCGAGTGCGGAAAGAGTCCTTCCTCGAGTCCTGTGATGACGACAACTGGAAACTCCAGGCCTTTCGCGCTGTGCATCGTCATCATGAGGACGCGCGCGCTCTGAGAGCCTGTCTCCTCGTCTGCGTCCGAGAGGAGCGACAGCTGGTCAACGAATCCCCCGAGGGTTGGTTCCGGCTGTCGGGTCTCGTATTCGCGTGCGGCCGAGACCAACTCGGCCAGGTTCTCGATACGCCCTTCGGCTTCTTCGCTGCGCTCTTCCCTGAGGTCCTGCAGATAGCCGCTCTGATCGAGGACTTTTCCTAACGCGATGGAGACGCTCTCCTGAGACGCCATCGTGGTCAAGCCGGTGATCAGGTCACGAAACGCGGTGAGCGATGCGACTGCGCGCGGCGCGAGTAATCGGCGTTCGACAGCGTGAAGCAGCTTCACCCACAGCGATGTTCCAGCGACCGGCGTCGGCCTCAGGCCGGCGAGCAGCGGCGTGTCCGTATCACTATCGAGCGGGACCTCGACCGCTTCGAGAGATTCCATGACGCCTTTACCGATTCCGCGCGCCGGTACGTTGATGACGCGGCGCATGCTGACATCGTCCTGGGGACTGAGAATCAGCTTGAGATACGCCAGCGCGTCTTTGACTTCCTTGCGCTCGTAGAACCGGACGCCGCCGATGATCTTGTAGGCCATGCCGCTACGGCGCAGCGCGTCTTCGAGCGTTCGCGACTGTGAGTTCGTTCGATACAGGATCGCGACCGAGCTTTGGTGATCGTCGTGAAGTGCCGTCCTCGCGGTTCTCGCGACGTACTCCGCCTCGTCGAGGTCGTCACCGGCGCGGTAGTAGCGGATACGCGCGCCGCCGGCGAGGTCGGTATACAGGCGCTTGTCCTTGCGGTTCCGATTCTGTGAGATGACGGCTGTCGCGGCGTCGAGGATCACCTGTGTCGAGCGGTAATTTCGTTCCAGCTTGACGATCCGCGCTTCGGGGAAATCATTTTCGAAATCGAGGATGTTCCGGAGATCGGCGCCGCGCCATTTGTATATCGACTGGTCAGGGTCACCGACGACGCATAGATTGCGATGGGCGGCAGCGAGGCGCTGGATCAGCAGGTACTGCGGCCGATTGGTGTCCTGATACTCATCCACCATCAAATAGCGGAACTTTCGGCTGTACCTCTCGCGCACCTGCTCCGACTGCTCAAACAGCTCGACGGTCTTGAGAAGAAGATCGTCGAAGTCGAGTGCGTTGGCGTCCTTGAGCGCCTTCGTGTACAGCTCGTAGACCTTGGCAATCTGCTGCTCGCGCGGATTCCACGTCGCGTTGCTGAACACGGCGGGACCCTCCATCCGGTTCTTCGCGTGGCTGATTCGCGACAGCGCCGCGCGCGGCTGCGTCACACCATCATCGATGCCGAGGGACTTGAGCGCCTGTTTGACAACCGTAAGCTGATCGGTCGAATCGTAGATCACGAAGTCGCGCGACAACCCGATATGCGGAGCCTCGCGTCGCAGCAAGCGTGCGCACAGCGCGTGAAATGTCGAGACCCACATCTGGCGGCAGTCAACACCCAGCAGGGCTTCAACGCGCAACCGCATCTCTTCCGCGGCCTTGTTGGTAAACGTGACGGCGAGGATCCGATCGGGCTCCGACAGACCCTGACTCACGAGATAGGCGATACGGTGCGCGATGACGCGCGTTTTTCCCGAGCCGGCGCCAGCGAGGATCAGCAGCGGGCCGTCGGTGTTAACGACGGCGGCCTGCTGTTCGGGATTGAGCGAGGAAAGGAGATCCACTCCCTCCTATTCTACCGTTACGCTCTTCGCGAGATTCCTCGGCTGATCGACGTCGCAACCCCGCGAGACGGCGATGTGGTAGGCGAGCAGCTGAAGCGGAATCGTCATCACGATCGGTGTCAGCAGCGGCGTGGTCCGCGGCATTGGCAGAATTACGTGATTGGCCGAGTCGAGCACGCCTGCCATACGGTCGTCGCCGGCGGTCGTAATCGCAATGACCGACGCTCCACGCGCCTTTGCCTCCTGTACGTTGCCGATCATCTTCTCGAACACGTGATCGTCAGGGGCAATCGCGACGACCGGCATCCGATCGTCGATCAGCGCGATGGGGCCGTGCTTCATCTCCCCGGCGGGATAGCCCTCGGCGTGAATGTACGAGATTTCCTTCAGCTTCAGCGCGCCTTCGAGGGCGATTGGGTAGTTGATGCCGCGACCAAGGAAGAGGAAGTCGGTGCGATTGTGGAAGCGTTCGGCCACTTTCTCGATCGGTGCGGATGCCTTGATCGCGTGCTCGATGATCTGCGGCATGTGCAGCAGATCTTCGATCTGCTGCCGCATCTCGGGCGCCGGCACTGTCGCACGAACTTGCGCCATGTGCAGCGCGAGCAGCTGCAGTGCGATTAGCTGTGACGTGAACGCCTTGGTGGAGGCGACGCCGATCTCGGGCCCGGCGTGGGTATAGATCGTCCCGTCCGCTTCGCGCGTCGCCATGCTGCCAACGACGTTGCAGATCGCAATGCTGCGGGCGCCCTTCCGCTTAGCCTCGCGCAGTGCAGCCAGGGTGTCCGCCGTTTCGCCGGACTGGGTGATGACCACGGCGAGCTCGTTGGAGCTGATGATCGGATTGCGGTAGCGATACTCGGATCCGTAGTCCACTTCGACCGGAACGTGAGCCAGCGCTTCGATCAAATACTTCCCGACCAATGCCGCATGCCACGATGTACCGCAGGCGATGATCGTGACTTTCTCGAGGGCGCGGAAGGCCTCGTCCGGGACGTTGAGATCCTCGAGGAAGATTTGTCCGCGATCGATCGAGACGCGCCCGAGGATGGTGTCTCGCGCCGCAGTTGGCTGCTCAAAGATTTCTTTGAGCATGAAATGGCGATGGCCGCCCTTCTCCGCGGCAATCGGATCCCAGAGCACGCGCTGCGTCGTCTTCGAGACGGCGCGACCGGAGTAGTCGGTGAACTCGACGCCGGAGCGCGTGATGATCGCCATCTCCTCGTCGCCGAGAAACACCACGTCACGCGTGTGGCTCAAAATCGCCGGGATGTCGGAGGCGACAAAAAATTCCTTGTCGCCCAGACCGACGACGATCGGCGGACCGTTGCGGACAGCGACGATCTTCTCGGGGTCTTCTACTGACACGAGCACGATCGCAAACATGCCGCGCATCACTTTTAGTGCGCGGCGAACCGCCTGCTCGAGACCGTCGTCGCGCATCTCGCGCTCGACGAGATGGGCGACGATCTCGGTGTCCGTTTCGGTCTTGAACTGATGCCCCTGCTTCTGCAGTTCCTGTTTCAGTTCGAGGTAGTTCTCGATGATGCCGTTGTGCACGACCACGATGCGCCCGGTGCAGTCACGGTGGGGATGCGCGTTCTCCTCAGTAGGTCGGCCGTGGGTGGCCCAACGCGTGTGCCCGACGCCATAAAGTCCATCGACGGGTTCGTCGCGGATCGCGAGTTCGAGATTGGCCAGCTTCCCCGCGGATCGACGAAGGGCAATACCCTCCGGGCTCACAAGCGCGACGCCGGCCGAGTCGTAGCCGCGGTACTCCATGCGACGCAGTCCGTCCAGCAACACAGGCACAACCGGCTTCGACCCGATGTATCCGATGATTCCGCACATATTGAGAACCTCACGCTGCTGTTGTCCGGCTATGTTTTCCCCGGACTTCCCTTCCGGCGCTCGACCCAGCCCTCGACGTTGTTTTGCCGTCCACGAGCGATTCCCAACGCACCGGCCGGGACATCCTCAACAATCGACGATCCTGCCCCGACGTATGCGCCCTTACCGACGGTCACCGGCGCCACCAACTGTGAGTCGCTGCCGATGAACGCGCCGTCCTCGATCACGGTCCGATGCTTGTGGACGCCGTCGTAGTTGCAGGTAATCGTTCCTGCCCCGACATTCACGTCGGCGCCGACCGTTGCATCGCCCAGATAGGAGAGGTGATTGGCCTTCGACCTCGGTCCGAGGTTGGTGTTCTTCAACTCGACGAAGTTGCCGACCTTGGCCTTTTCCCCAACAATCGTGCCCGGACGCAAGTGCGCGAACGGACCAAGCGCCGCCCCAGTTGCAACTTGTGCGCCGGAGATCAGGCAGAAGCTGTTGATGGTGACGCGGTCGCCAATCTCCGAGTCGGAAATGCGCACATAGGCCTGAATCTCACACGCGGCCCCGATCCGCGTTCGTCCCTCGATCACCACTCCGGGATGCAGGACCGTATCTGCCGCGATTTCAACCTCGGGATCCACATAAGTCGTGGCCGGGTCGATAAAAGTCACACCGGCGGCCATCAGTTCTTCGTTTTTCTTCTGTCTCACGAGTCTGCTCACTTCCGCCAATTCCGAGCGGCTGTTAATGCCCCGTATTTCCTGAGCGTTTTCAATCAGCAGCGTTTCCACCGGTAGCTTCCGCCGACGGTAGATTGCAATGAGATCGGTCAGATAGAACTCGCCCTGCGCGTTCTGCGACGCGATGCTGCGGAGCGCGTCGAACAACGGCGCCAGGTCGAAGGCGTAAATCCCGCTGTTGATCTCTTTGATTTGGCGCTGAGTGGGCGACGCGTCCCGCTCCTCAACTATCCGCGTTATGCGCCCGCGGCTTCGAACAATCCGGCCGTAGCCGTACGGCCTATCGACCGTCGCCGTAACCACGGTTGCTGCGGCTCCGGAGCCACGGTGCGTCTCGAGGAGGCGTTTTAGGGTATCCGGGCTGAGAAGTGGCACGTCGCCGGACAACAGAATCAGCGACCCTGCTCTACCGGCGAGTGCGGGTTCGGCCTGCTGCAGCGCATGCGCTGTTCCGAGCTGCGGCTCCTGAAGAGCGAATCCAATGTTCTGGCTATTGCCCAATCGATCGCGTACAACCTCTGACTTGTGCCCGACGATCAACGTGATAGTGCTGGGAGATAACGAGTTAGCCGTTTGGATGACGCGCTCGATCATGGGCCGGCCCGCTATCGGATGCAGAACCTTCGGCAAGCCTGATTTCATGCGAGTACCTTGACCAGCCGCTAGAACGACGACGTGTATCTCGGAAGAACCGGCCATTATTGGTCATCACCCATATGTTTGGCATTTTCAACAATGCGATATACCGATCGCGCTGGCAGCTTGTGCCGCTTCGCGATCGCGTTTATGGCTTCACGGCGTTGAAGGCCAGTGACTTCTGTTGAATAACAGAATTCAGAGACTATGCTCCGATCATCGGGCGGATCTGCGGCCGCTGAAGCGGCTGAAGCCGGTCCAATCACGACCGTGTACTCACCACGAGGGCTCGTAAACGTCTTCGACAGCTCTTGAGCTGTGCCCCGAATGAACTCCTGGTGTGCTTTCGTCAGTTCTCGTCCGACGACGATTGGCCTATTGCCCAATTTGTGGCCGACCTCCTCCATCGTTTTGGCAATCCGGTGCGGTGTTTCAAAGAAAGTCAGAGTGTTCTGAATTGCTGAAACATTCTCGAGCCACTCGGCTCGGTCTTTAGCCCGAGTCGGCGCGAATCCGAAGATCGTTAGCGGCACCAAGGGGAAGCCCGAAGCGATGACGGCCGTCAGCGGCGCACTCGCACCTGGAATCGGATCAACCGGTATGCCGCTCTGGACGCATGCCTGCACCAGCTCCACACCAGGATCCGATACGCCTGGTGTGCCCGCGTCAGTCACGAGGGCAATCGACTCCCCGCGTTGT
>DATCXH010000038.1:0-3448 GCA_036565925.1 Vicinamibacterales bacterium | reverse complement strand
TTCCAGCGCCGATGATCCGTGATGCCGGCGGCCTTCTTTCGCGCCTCGTGGTCGCGCAGCAGGTGCCCCACCTCGTGAATGAGCAGCGTCGCGTTCTCTTCGACCGTGTGGCGCGCCACCCAGACGTCGTTGTAGTACAGGCGCCAGTGCACGTCGACGGCCATGCTGTCGATCAGGTCAGTGGCGACCGGAATCAAGCTGAAGAGCGCCGGCGCGAAATAACTGCGTTGATAGGCCGCCCGCACGCGAGCCGCCTGCAGCGCACGGGAATACCCGTCGGCTTCTTGATCCGAGCGGCGAATCAAATCGTGGAAGATGAACTTCACCATCAGTCCCGTGGCACGAGTTTCGCCATCTGCATCAGCTCGTAGAACGGACGGCACTCCTCGGGCAGCTTCATCAGGCCCTCGGGACGGTTCCGTTGGTCGCACAACGTGCGCGCCGCAGATGTCGGGATGTCGGCGTTCTTTCGGCACGCGACGCCCAGCGCGATCATCGCCGCTTCCCACCGCAGCGGCGTGTTGTTGTTGATGACGGCACCGGCGAGCGCGTAGCACACGGCATAGGCGCGATCGACGCGATCGGGCAGGACGAAGCGGCGGGGATCCTTCAGGATGTCCTCCGGATCCGGCAGGTTCAGGGCCTCGCGGTACTCCATGAACGGCAGCGCCTGGTCGCCCACCAGGCCGGCGAGCGCCGCGCCTTGCAGCACGCGATTGCCCGGCGACACGGCGTCGATCGCCGCGAGGAACCGTGACGCCAGATACCAGGTACGGCCCGACGGCCACGGACCGCTCCGCCGGGCCGGATCGGTGGGAGGCGCCAGCCAGGCCTCACGACCGGCAGCCCTCACATACGCGGCAATCGTCGCCCGTTGGCCGTGATGGTATCGGCCCAGATAGTCGGCCGGCAGCACCGGCATGTTCCACGGCGCCGGAAAATCGCTCACCATCAAATCGCACCACGTCTCGTGATCCATCGGGAACTCGCCGTGCCACAACCGGTTCGCCATCGGCGCCTGGATTTCCTGTCCGCCGGCGGCCCATTCCACCGCATTGCTGGCGCACAGATACACGACGCCGCCCTTCCCCGGCTCGTAGTCCGGCAACCGCAGCTCACCACAGACGTTCTCGGTCAGCAGGCGCAGCATCGCCGCCTGCGTCGTCGGCGGAACGGTGGTGAGCTCGTCCAGGAAGACCACCACCAGGTAGCCGTCCTCGGCGAGGCGCTGCGCGTCGCGCGCCCAGGCCATCGGCAGCAGGCGCACGCCGTCCGGCGTCGACACCGGAAAGCCGCCGAAGTCCTGTGGTTCCCGAATCGACCCGACCAGGACCACCACCTTGCATTTGATCCCGACGCGATCGAATCCCGCCTCGAGGCTCTTGGTGAACTCCGTTTTACCGACGCCGGGAAAGCCGGTCATGTGCATCGGGATACGGGCCTGTAACCCGATGGCGATGAGTTGCACGAAATGTCGGAATTCCACAGCCGGACTCCCCCGAGACCATAGACACCGTTTTTCACGCGACGGGGCCAGCGCCCCGTGATTGTGTCTCAGGCTGCGTCGGCATCGACGGCCGACAATTACTTCTTGCGGGATGGCAAGGCAACGACACGCATCCGCGCCGCGCGCTGACATGAGACCCCGACAGTGCAGTCAGCTCGGACACTAGTGCCGAAGCGCGGCCAATTCGGATGAGGCTTGCCGCCACGCTTCTTCGAGTCGTTTGCGTTCCGTGATGTCTTCGAAGGACGCGACAACGCCGCCGAGCGTGGTGCCGTCCGCCTCGAACGCGGGTTCAGAATTGATCGAAATCCAGGTCAGCGTGTCGTCGGGTTTGTACACTCCCATGATGATGTTCAAGCACGGTCGGCCCGTACGGAGAGTGACGGCAACGGGGAACGCGTCGCTGGGAAAGGGTGAGCCGTCCTCGTGGATGGCTCGCCAGCGCGGATCGACTGCCGTACGGCCGATGATCTGCGCAGCCGAGAGTCCAAGAATTCGCTCCGCACTGGGATTGCACGTTCGAATACTGCTATCGGCGTCAAGAACGAGAATGCCATCCTGCATGGCAGTGATGACCGACCGGTAGCGTTCCGCGCCCTCACGCAATGCCTCCTCCGCCAGCTTCCGCTCCGTAATGTCCTTGGCAGCTGCGTAGATCCATTGGCGGGTTGGGTACGGTGTGGCGGTCCACAGCAACCATTTGTACGATCCATCTTTGCAGCGGTACCGGTTTTCGAACGTCACCGTATCGGTGCCTGTTGCGATCCTCTGAGCCTCAGCGACCGTCCGTTCAACGTCGTCGGGGTGGATGAAACTCACGTACGGTGCCGCAAGCATTTCTTCGACTGTGTAGCCAAGTGTTCGTTCGAACGCCGGATTCACCCGCTTGAAGTAGCCATCGAAGCCGGCGATATTCAACATGTCGAGGGATAACGTAAAGAAGCGATTGAGCTCTTCCTGAGCTTCCCGCCGCTCAACTTCCTGCCAACTCTGAACGGCTGTGGCCAGCTCACTGGCGGAGCCGAAGCGGTCGTTCTGCGTTTTCGCGAGCGCGCGCATGCAGATGCTTTCCAGTGCCGGAGGCACGTCGGGCCATTGCTCGCGGGGCATCTCGGGCTCTTCTTCGCGGACCTTCCGCAGCACCTCGCGGGTGTCCTGGCCAGAGAACGGCGGGTGGCCCGTCAATACTTCGTAAAGAATCGCTCCCAGGCCATAGATATCGGTACGGCGGTCGATGATGTCGACTCGTCCGGACGCCTGCTCCGGTGCCATGTAGCCGGGCGTACCCATCGCTTGCCCCTGCACGGTCAGACCGATATCGATCGGACCCGCAAAATCGACGTCAACCGAGGCATCGTTCGTCTCCACTTTTTGGTCGACCAGCTTCGCCAACCCCCAATCGAGTACGACGACTTCACCGAAGTCGCCCAGCACGACGTTCTCACCCTTGAGGTCACGGTGGATCACTCCTCGGGAGTGAGCGTACGCGATTGTGTTGCAAACCGTGATGAAGGCGTTCAGTAGGGGCACAAGATCGAGCATTCCAGCCTGCGCCTGCACGCGGGTCTGGTGCCATGCCCGCGCCGCCTGGCTGAGGGTACGGCCCTTGACGAACCGCATGGTGTAGAAGGGCTGCTGATCCGCGGCCCGGATGGCCAACTCATAGACGGGGACGATGCCGGGATGCTCCAGCTGCCCGGTGATCCGAGCTTCTTGAAGGAAGCGCGCGCGGTGAGCGGGAAACGCTGCGCGTTCGGGCAGCAGTTCTTTCAGGGCGACGTTACGGCCGAAGGCTGAATCGCGGGCCACCCAAATCCGCCCGATGCCACCGCTCGCGTGCAAACGGGTCACTGCATAACGCTCCTGGGGCCTCGGTATGTGTTCGTGGATAGTTGCCAGGGTCGTCGGCGCATTGGGGTCCGGCAGATCGCACAGCGTCCG
>DATCXH010001224.1:0-11911 GCA_036565925.1 Vicinamibacterales bacterium | reverse complement strand
GCGCCGCAGGGCCGAGCAGCGTCCACGACTACAGCGCACGCGATCGTGACGATGAGGCGATCGTCAGCGAAGTCGTGGTTGCCGACATCGGGACCGAGGACCCGACACCGTCGACGAGCGGTGCTGAAGGCGCCGGCCGCTCGAATCGCGGACGCCGGACGACGCCTCGCGCGGGGCAGCCATGATGCCGGGTCATCAAGACGACCGCTCGCTTGGTGATCTGCTCGCTGAACTGTCACGCGAGACCGCTCAGCTCGTGCGCAAGGAGGTCGAGCTTGCCACCACAGAGATGACCTCCAAGGCGAAGACGGCAGCAACGGGTGGGGGTATCGCTGCCGCAGGCGGTGCGCTCATGCATGCCGGCCTGCTGATTCTGCTGGCCGCCATTGTGATCGGACTTGCCCAGATCGGCGTCTCGCCCTGGCTCTCCGCGTTGCTTGTTGCCGTGGTGACGATGATCGTCGGGTACGTGCTCGTCAACAAAGGTCTTGTCCAGGTGAAGCGCACCGGTATGACGCCCACCCAGACGATCGAAACACTGAAGGAGACCGCCACATGGACGACACGTCAGGGCGCGTAAGAGACGGAGCGGACGCCGCGGCCCGACGAGCGGCCCAGATCGCAGACCAGGATGCTGCTCGAGGGACCAACGTCGACGAGCGGACGCGTGAGATCCGCGACGAGATCGAAGACACCCGCGTCGAAATGGCGGAGACGATCGACGCGATACAAGAAAAACTGAAGCCGCGCAACATCGTGGCGAGTGCAACCGACCGCGTGAAGAGCGCGGCTTCTGAGAGGGTACGTGAAATGGCTGACACCGCGAGTCAAACGGCGCAGCAGGCTATGGACTACACTCGCGACGCAGCGAGCGGCATGACCGAGCGGTTAGGCGAGAATCCGCTTCCGCTGGCTCTGATTGGGCTCGGCGCCGCATGGCTGTTCGCTCGGCGAGGCTCATCACGCGGGGGTCGTTACCGCATGCGGCGCGCGCAACGCGACTACGGTCGCGAATACGGCGCCGAGCCAACGCGTGACGAGGCTCTGTACGGCAATCAAGGCGAGTCTGGCGTGATGGCGAGGATTCGTCACAATCCGATCCCGGCGACGCTGGCCGGCGTCGGCCTCACCTGGTTGGCCTTCTCGAACAGTGAGCCACGCGAGTGGGAGTACTCATCACGGTGGCGTGATAGCTCTCGCGAGGATGAGGGTCTCGGCGAATCGGCACAGCAGATCGCATCGCGCACACGCGAGTACGCCTCCGACGCAACCGATTCGATGCGGCGCATGGTCAGGCGGCGGCAGAGCCAGCTGCAGCACATGGTGCAGGACAATCCGCTGCTGGTTGGTGCCGGCGCGTTGATGCTGGGGGCCGCGTTCGGCATGGCGGTTCCCGAAACGGACACGGAAAACGAGTTGATGGGCGAGGCACGGGACACGGTCGTCGATCGCGCTCGCGATATGGCGCGCGACGCGGCCAACCAGGTGCAGGATGCGGCAAGCACTGTGGCTGACGCCGCCAAGAAGGTCGCCGGACAATCGTCGCAACAGTAACGGCGCGCTACTTGTTCTCCGCGATGGACTCGTGCGGATTGACGCGTCCGGGAGATGTGCTCCCGGACGCGAGTGACGCACGGGATCATTCCGCCTGTTTGCAGATCATTCGTGGCGCAGCGCGGCGAGCGGATCCAGCCGGGTCGCGTAACGCGCCGGCCACAGACACGCCAGGACCGAAACCAGGACAACGAGCGTCGTGATTGCGATGAGCGTCACCGGATCGCGACCGGTCGTTTGCACGAGAAATCCTTGCAGCAGCTTGCCAACGCCAAAGGCGCCGGCGAGGCCGAATGTGAGGCCGATCGCGAGCTGCACGAACGCGCGACGCAGAAATAGCCAGATCACTTGTGCGGGCTGTGCGCCGAGCACCATGCGCACGCCGATGTCACGCGTGTACTGCGTCACCGAGTATGACGTCACCGCATACAGCCCGACGGCCGCGAGCACGAGCGCGATCAGCGCAAACGTGCCGAACATGATGCCGAACAGACGCAGGAAGAACCGTTGCCGAGTCAGAATCTCGTCGACCGTTCGCGGGTTGAAGAGCGCAGTGTCCGGATCGACGAGCCGCATCGCTTCGCGCAGCGACTGCGTCGCTTGTGCGGTGTTGGCTGTCTTTGCGCGGGCGATGATCGTGGCACCGCGCGGCATGCCCAGATTGAGGACGTGCGGGATGTAGGCGACAGCATCGGGTTCCGATTCCTGGTTGTTGTTCCGCTGACGCACGTTCGGCACGACACCGGCGATCGTCAGCCACGGCGCCTGCGCCGCTCCTGGTGCATCGTCTTTGAGGCGAATCTGCCGGCCGATGACGTTCTCGCCTTTGAAATACATCTCCGCGAGACGCTGGTTGACGACGACGGTGGGATGGCCCGGCTCCTGATCCGTGTCGGTGAATACACGACCCTGTAAGGGCGTCAGACCGATCGCGTTGAAGTAACGGGACCCTATGCTCAGGAATGTCACCGTCTGGGAACGCTCGCCCGGAGCGTTGGCCTTGCCATCGATCTCCAACTGCCGCCCGCCGCCACCCAAAAACGGGGGAGCCGTCGTCGTGGATGCGGCCTCGATCCCGTCCACGGTTGCGAACTGCTCATCGATGCGACGAAGGAAGGCGGCGCGATCCTCGAGGGTCGGATACTTCGTGGCGCCCAGGATCATGTTCATCACGACGAGACGTGACGTATCGATCCCGACTTCCATTCCATACATCTTCAGGAAGCTGCGCATCATGAACCCGGCGCCGGCGAGCAGTACCATGGTCAGCGTCAGCTGCGCCACGATGAGCCCCGACGTCCATCGCCGCGCGCGAATGCCGCCCGATCCGGAGCGGCCGCCTTCTTTCAACGTTTCGGCGACGTTGGTTCGCGAGACGTGCAGCGCCGGAGCCAGCCCGAAGACGATCCCTGTGAGCAGGCACACACCGACAAAGAAGAGGGTGGTGCGCCAGTCCATCTCGAACACCATCCAGTACGGCTTCCCCGCGTCCACGGTCTGCGCATCAAACCATCGCACGCCGAATGCAGACAGAGCTAATCCGAGCACGCCCGCGAGACATGACAACAGCACGGCTTCGACGAGCAGCTGTCGAATGACTTGCCAGCGGCTCGCTCCGAGCGCGACGCGCACACTGACCTCATTGGAGCGATGTGCGGCGCGTGCCAGCAGCAGGTTGGCGACATTCGAACAGGCGATGAGCAGGACGAAAGCGACCGCTCCCATCAGCGCCCAGAACATCAATTTGAGCTGCGGACCGTTCACGCGCTCATTGAACACGTACGGATACGGAGCGAGATCTTTGTTGGTGGCCGGATAGTCGGATGCGAGCTTGTCGCCGATGGCCTTCAGCTCTGTCCTCGCTTGATCGATCGTGACGCCGTCGCGAAGGCGTCCGAGGACCTGGTAGCCGCGAAGCTGTCGCGACGCCGACGTGATCGCGCTCGGCATCGCGCCATACGGCATCCAGATGTCCTGGTCGGCCGGGAAGCGCATGCCTTCCGGCATGACGCCCACGATCGTGGAGTTCACGGCGTTCAGACGAATCGGCCGTCCGATGACGCCGGGGTCGCTGCCGTAGCGCTGCTTCCAGACGTTGGCGCTGATCAACACCACCGCGGGGCTGCCCGGGGTGTCCTCTTGAGGTGTGAAGTCCCGCCCGAGTTGCGGAGTGATGCCGAGCATCCGGTTGAAGTTCGCCGACACATAGCTGCCAGGGTAGTTCTCGGCCACGCGGCCCTCTTCCCCGACGTTGAACGCCCCATTGAACACGAACGACATGTGCGAGAAGGTGCGCGCCGATTTCTGCCAGTCGTTGAAATCGAGCACGGAGACGCCGCTGTCCCGGCCGCGGGAGTCGCGCGTCAAGACCATCATGATCTGTTCCGATTTGGGGAACGGCAGACCACGGAGCAGGACGGCGTTCACCAGGGTGAACACGGCGTTGTTGGCGCCGATGCCCAGGGCGAGCACGATGGCCCCCATGAGCGTGAACCAGCGGTTCTTGACCAGCACGCGAACCGCAAAGCGGACGTCCTGCAGGAGATTCATAGCGCGTTAGACGCTCACGGCAGAAAAATGGATCGGTGCTCGAAACGGATGCCATCGGCCGGGTCTTGTGCTAAGGTCGCCGTGCAATGCCACCTGTTTTTGCACAGTCGATGGTCGAGTACGGTGGGGCCGCGAGTTCGGGTGCCGTCAGAGTCATCGATGTTCTTGGCGACCAGATGAACACGGTCTTTTACGCCGTGAACAACAGCGTCTCGGATCACCCCGTCGTGTGGGGCGCCGGCGCGGTCGTCCTGGGGTGGCTGCTCCTCCGCCCCCGCCGGTAATCTGCTGCGCGACGCGCGGCATGCGCGCCTATGGTGCGCTAGACTTCGGCGCGATGGCCAAGAAGAAAAAAGCCGTGCGGCGGAAGAAGGCCGCGCCGAAATCAGTCGGCCTGTCGACCGCCGAGGTCCGGAAATCGGGTGAGACACGCGACGTGCGCGACCTGACGTCCCGCGTCGAAGACGACGGCGGCGCGGTGCTCGGCAGCTACAGCGATCCGTTTGGCGGTACGCCCGTCCTTCTCGTCGCGTTGCCTATCGATGCGGTCGAACCGACGCCGTATCAGCGCGACCCTTCCGAGCCGCACGTCAAACGACTGATGACCGTCATCGAGAAGGTCGGTCGCTTTCTCGATCCCGTCGTGATCGTGCGCAATGACGAGGGCTACTGGACGCCGAACGGCAACCATCGTCTGCAGGCGATGCGAAAGCTCGGCGCGCAGACCATTACCGGTTTGCTTGTACCGGAGTCCGATGTCGCGTTCAAGATTCTGGCGCTCAATACCGAGAAGGCGCACAACGTGAAAGAGAAGTCGCTCGAGACGATCCGGATGGCGCGCGCGCTGGCCGGGCGCGGCGCAGGACGTGAAAGCGACTATGCCTTCGAGTTCGAACAGCCGCCGTTTCTGACGCTCGGCGCTGCGTACGAACAGCGTCGCAGCTTGAGCGGTGGCGCGTACAGTCCGCTGCTGCGCCGTATCGAGGACTTTCTCGAGGAGTCGCTGCCGAAAGCCGTCCGCGAGCGCGAGCGCCGCGCCGCGAAGTTGTTGAAGCTCGATGATGCGGTCTCGAGTGTGGTCGCGGCACTCAAGGAACGTGGTTTGACGAGTCCGTATCTCAAGCCGTTCGTCATTGCCCGTGTGAATCCGATTCGATTCTCCAAGGCCACCGAGTTCGATTTCGACGAGGTGATGGACAAGACGATTGCCGCCGCCACTCGCTTCAAGGTTGATCGCGTCAAGCAGGAAGACGTGGCCAAAATTAGTGGCGCTGCTCCGCCAGAAGAGGATTAGCTCACAAGGGCTCACCAAGGTGAAAGATCAACACAGCTCATCACTGAGAACACAAAGATGGCATCACACTCTGTGAGCTGTGATCTCGGTGTTTTGATCCGAACACGCGAACAACGTGCGAGGCCAACGGGCGGACGGACGAGACTTGGTCGATCGATGAAAGGCGCACCATGCGTTGTGAGCGTGGCCGACCATACCGGGTGGGCGCACCTGGTGTGCGTCGCCGCGCACGACCGGTTGCCGGCCGTCATCGAGCGTCGCCGAGTGACACTGATCGATCGCGGACTGCCCTTGCAGCCGTACGAGCACGACACGCTGGCGATGCGAGAGGATGATGCGCAGGACCTGATCGCGCGCGTCCACAAGTCTATCGATTCGTGCACCACCAACGCACTCGAGCGCCTCATCGTCGACCTCGCGCCAGCATCGAGGATCGTCGCGCTGGCGATCAGAAAACCACCGTTTCCATCGATCCCGAAGGACGTCGCAGCCGTTCACGCCTCATATCAACTTCGCTGTTCGGCCGACGGCATGATGTATCAGCAGGCGTTTTGCCGCGCTGCAAAACGCCTGAAGCTCACGGTGCAATCGTGCACGCGGGGGGAGGAAGCCACCCTCGCCGCGAAGGAACTTGGCGTCACGCCCGCTGACGTTGAAGGGTTTATTACCCACTCGGGACGTCCGGCGGGTCCACCATGGACTGCAGAACATCGGCGCGCGTACGCGGCCGGCATTGCCGCGCTGGCCGCTCATGCGCGCGGCCTGGCGCTGGTCCCTCGACTGTAGTCGTACAGACGAGATCAGCGGCGCGTCTCTGACTCAGCGTTTCCCGTACGCGTAGAATTCGGTGTGTACGACACCGGTCTGTTCCCCAGCAGCAGTGACGTCGGACGCCTGGTGGCCATGTGAACGGAACGGAAAGCCTTCCCACCGCCGCGGCCCCTCCGATCAGTCGTCTGCTCGTACGAAACGTTTTCAGTAACTCTGTCGGCAAGTTCGTCACGCTTGGGGCCAATCTGCTGCTCACACCATTCGTGGTCTGGCAGATTGGTGCCGCCAACTACGGGCTACTCACGCTGGTCGGCTCGGTGCTGATGTACGGGTCGCTGTTGGACTTCGGCATGATCAACACCGTGATCAGGCACGTGGCGGAGTGTCGGGCCCGCAACGACGATCAGGGTGCATCCACCGTCGTCAGCACCGCGTTGCTGCTGTATTCGATTGCCGCGGTGATTGCCTTCGTGTTCAGCATCGCGTTCGCCCCGATGGTGCCACGGTTGTTCAATATTGCGGACGCGGATCGCGTGACAGCGATTCGGCTGGTGATCATCTCCGGCGTCGGCCTGAGTATCTCTCTGCCGTGCGCGGTCACGACGGCAATACTCCGGGGTCTGCAGCGGTACGATCTGGTGAGTCTGGTCCAGGTCACCGTGTCGGGCGTTTACGTCCTCATCACGATCGCCGTGCTCGTGCTCGGTGGCGGGGTGTTGGCGTTCGCGACCGCTGGTGCCGCGGCGATTCTGCTCGGTCAGGTGCCGAGTCTGTGGCTGATTCGCCGCATCAGGCCGGGCCTGCGCATCACGTATCGCCTGGCGACCCGTGCGATGGCGCGAAAGCTCCTCTCGTTCAGTTCATGGCTGTTCGTCAGCGACATCGCCGGACTCCTGCAGATGAAAACCGATGTGATCGTGATCGGCGCACTGCTCCCGGTCGCCGCGGTGACTCCGTATGCGCTGTGCCAGAAGTTGAGTCGTGTGCCACAAGTGCTGACCGACCAGTTCGTCAAAGTCCTGCTGCCGATCGCATCCGAGTTTCAGGCGCACGACGATCAACGGCGGCTGCGTTCGCTGTATCTGTGGAGCTCGCGTCTGACCCTGGCAATCTTGGTGCCGATCGGATCTGCGATCGCCCTGCTGTCACCCGAGGTGCTGACGCTCTGGCTGGGACCCTCCTATGCGGAGTATTGGCCACTCGTGGTCATCCTCGTCCTTGCCATCGGGATAGACGTGGCGCTATGGCCAGCAGCCAACATTCTCCAGGCCTCCGCACGTGTGCGTCTGCTGGCCCTTGTGGCGCTGGCGACCGGGGTCGCCAACCTCGGCCTCTCTATCGTCTTGGCGCGATGGCTTGGGCTGAAGGGCGTGGCCCTCGGCACCTTGCTACCAACCACGATCGCGTCGCTCGGCGTGGTGCTGCCGTACGCCATGCGAACACTCGGGGTCGGAGCCGGTAGCGTTGCGAAGGAGATTGTGCTTCCGGCAGTTCTGCCTGCAATACCGGCGATCCTCGTTCTATATCTGCTGCGATCGTTCACCCCGATGGGGTTCTGGCAAGTCGCGGGATGCGGCTTGACCGGCGTCATCGTCTACGCCGTCACGTATGTCTGCGTCGGCGCAAGCAAGAAAGAACAGGAGACCTATCGCGCCCTTGTGCTGGACGCCATTCGCTTGGTGGAGGCCTGCGTCAGGCGTCAGGTTGTCCCGGCGAAACCGAGTGAGCCGTGAGCGGATCCAGTCGCGAACGGCCGGCGAGAGAAGCGAGCGCGCAACCCCTTTGCACGTCGCGGCGAGCGAGGTCGGTGCCTGCAGAGCGCGTCAGAGAACAGCACGACGGTGGCTCATGCGGCCTTCACCGCGCGCACGCTGATGAGCACTGGAAACCGATCGTCACGCGTCTCCAACTCGTCCAGCGACAGCTCTTCCTCCGCCATCCCCATCAGAAAGGCCACGGCCGTGAGGACGTTGCCGTACGAGTCGACCTCGACTTGCTCGGAGCCGAACCTGTCGCCGAATAGCCGCCGGCACGTCGCCATCGTGAACCTCCAGTAATCCTGGTTCACCAGAACGCGGTCGGTTTTGGAGATCGACGGGACCGTTGTGAGCAGCACCCCTCCGGGACGCAGCATCCGGTGCACATGTCCGATCGCAGCCGTCACATCGAAGGTGAACTGAAGCGTTTGCGTGAGGACGATGCAGTCGAATTCATCTGACGGTATCGCATCAGCCGCGCAGAGATCGGCCACGATGGTGGCGCCGGAGTTTGTCCGGTCGATGTCGAGGACGTCGACTCGTGTGACGGCTCCGCCAAACATGTCGACATAGGCGCTGTCTTTCACTTCGAGCACGTGCCCGTGGATATCGCCACGGTGCGCGTCCAGGAACCGCCAGATGTAATGGCGGTCAATCGGGGTGCCGCGTTCAAAGCCCCAGTGATCGCTCAACGGCGTGGTGCGATGGAGCGTCCCGAGCCACGCAGGCCGTGTCAGACGTGCGAGCCGGCGGCGAACATGTGTGCGCAACGCGGGCGGAAGGATGTGCAGCGGGGATTCCATGGGGGGGAATTTCACGGCCGGGGATTGCACGGCGGCGATTTCATGGCGGCGATTTCATGGCGGAGACTTCAAGCTGTACGGACCCGCAACGGAACCATCACATTCGAGTTTTAGCAGATTCAGAAACAACCCGCCGCTCAGCGACTCTGGATTCGGGTTCCCTTGCGAATCCTCCCGTGCGCGGCGGTATTCAGACCCTGTATGGATCAGCCAGGTCAGCACCCGGAGCGGCGGGGCCGCGGCCGGCTCGAGTGCGAGCGCGCGCGAGTAACGCGCGAAACACGCGTTGTTGATGCGCCCTGTTTCGCTCTTCATCGTCCACGCCTGTCGGTAGGCGGAGCGGAAGGTCGAAGTCGACACGCGGGCGGAGCGTGCACCCAGCAGGCCATCGCGATAGAACGCGAGATAGGTGAGGAAGTAGATCAGGTCCGGGCCGGCAACGCCGCGTATCCGCGACGACTCCCAGTCGGCGGCGGCCAGATGGCCCCGATCATCGATGAGCAGATTCCATGGTGAGAAGTCACGGTGCTCGCACACACACGCGGGAGGAGCAACGCGCTGCAACATGTCGGTGATGCGTGATAGCAGTCCCGGATGTGCGACTGCGCCATAGAAGCGGCGAAAGCGCCTCACCAGCCGCTCGACCATCGCACGCCAGTGCGCATGCGACGAGTCGTCTGTCGCCGTTATCGTGGCGAGGCGGATCAGCCAGTCCGTCGCCGCGTCGGCGATCTCTCCATACCTCGTGATGGCCATCTGTGGCGTGATTGGCACCCCGTCGAGGGCGGACTCACACAACACATGAACGCCAGCCTGCCGCGACGCGAGAAAGGCGCGTGGAACGCCGTCGAGTGGCACCGCCGACCCGTGGTGCAGGAAATCCAGCGTCTCGCGCTCTCGCACGAGCCCGGCCGCCGCTCCGGAGACGCGTGCACCCTTGACGACGAGCCGCGGCCGTTTCTCGCTCTCGGCGTACACCAACACGACCACTTTGCTGCTTGCGCGCGGACCTCCGGTGTACATCAAGCGTCGGAGATACAACGGCGGCTGACTGGGCTCAGACGTGACACACGTGCGTGCCACCGCGTCCATGACCAACGATTCCTGTGCACCTGGGGTTGTGATCGCTGGTCTCTTGCGGGCAATCGCCGCGACCCGTGTTGTGACGAGGCCGTGGCGTGAGAGGTGAAATGCGGCGTACCGTGCCGATCGAATGACGCGCCGCAGGAGACCACGCGACGCGGCAATCTGCCGGCCGAAATACTTCTCTGCCAGCGTGGGCGCGGCAGCGGGGAACCAGACGTGCGACTGATCGATGGACGGCCACGGCCGATACAGCTCGACCTGTTCGAATCCGGCGGCTTCGAGCAGAGATTGCGGACGGGTCGAATCACCCCGTACCGTCCATTCCGTGTAACACGAGCCCCCCGATCGCAAACGGGACCAGCCGTTCTCCAGCATTTCTGCGGTCGGGTCCGTGGCAACGAACAGATCGCAGTCTTCTCGGGCGCACGAATCACGATCGGCCATCGACTGCGACACACGTTCTACTGATTCCCGCAGCACCCCGTCTGCGAGGCACAACGTCACATCGATCTGTGGGGTGTCGAGCAGAAACCGCCAATCCGCACGACGAAGCAGTCGCTGCGACACCTCGATGGCCTGCGTCGGCATCATGGTCGCGCCGCGCCGAGCACTTCGTCGTACACGGTCTCAACGGCACTGATCATTGCCGACCGCGAGAATCGCGTCGCCACACGCGCGCGACCGGCGGCGCTGAACCGGGCGGCGAGGTCACGCTCGAGCAGGACGCGACGGATCGCGGCGCTCAGCGCCGCGGGATTGGCTGGTGGCACGAGGATGCCCGTCGCGCCGTTCACCACCGCTTCACTGGTGCCGCCGAGGGCGGTTGCCACGATTGGCGTGCCGGCGGCCATCGCTTCGAGAACGGTGACCGGCAAGCCCTCATACAGTGAGGGCAGAACGAAGACGTCCGCACTTGCGAGCAGCCGTGCGATGTCGTGTCGTTCGCCAAGAAAACGAATACGCGAGGCCACACCGAGCTCGTGCGCCTGCGTTTCGAGCGCCGATCGTTCGATGCCATCGCCGACCAGAACGAATACCGCCTCGGGCACCGCAACCGCGGCCTCGAGGAGATATCGATGGCCTTTCTGCTCGTCGAGTCTGGCGACAGTCAGCACGAGGGAACGCCGCGCGTCGCCGGTGAGTTCGCGTCGCAGGCCGTCGTCCGGACGATCGTCGAATCGCTCGACGGCAATCGCGTTATGTACGACCCGCACTTTGTGCGCGGGAACATGAAGGCGCTCCTGCAGCTGTGACGCGACGTATTGCGAGACGGCGAGATATCGATCGACGGTCGCCGACACGACGCGATGCTGGACGCGCCGGCCGCGCACGTTGGTCACGTCCATGAACAATTGCAGGGTCGCGACGACGGCCGGAACCCTCGCGAATGCGGCCGCGATCAGCGCAAATTTGCACGAGAGCGGGTCGGTCAGATGTGCATGGATCACATGCGGACGCAGCGCTCGCAGCGTCGAGACGAGCTGAGGAATCTGCGCGATGCCCTGTCGACCCGTGCGGAGCTGGAGAGCAAGGCACGGAACGTCCACGGCGCGTGCACCCGTGGCCAACGATCGTGCACCCGTGTCGTCCTGATGGATCAGTGTGGGAGCCCAGGCGGACCGGTCGGCACCGGCCAGCAGATCCAGAATGATCTGTTCGGTCCCGCCGAACTGGCGGCTGTCGCTCACGTGTACAACGGTGCGCGTCATCGGAGCGCCACCCGCGCGGAAGCTGGATGCGCGACATCCCGTTCCGCAGCCCGGACGCCGGCGAAGTAAAAAAAGTCCAGGGCGAGCCCGAGAAGCTTCATTCGTCCCGGCGCTGGTACTCGGCTGAGGATCGGCACGATCGCGACGACGGCATCAACCGTCTGCGGCCATGCACGCGTGACCGACAACAAAGTATGCAGGAGCACGCGCTTGACCCATGGCGCACGCGTGAAGGTGCCGAGCTTCAGCTGTCCACGCGTTGCGGGATGCTTCTCTGCCAGCAGGACGGCCGTACGGCCTTTTGCGATGTTGTCCCGAGCGAGAGCAGCAAAGTCCTTCGTGTAATGCTGGTACGCGACTGCATCCTTGTTGAAGGTGAGCACGACA
>DATCXH010001079.1:0-3190 GCA_036565925.1 Vicinamibacterales bacterium | reverse complement strand
ACGACATCTCGCGCGATGGCACTCAGGTCGCGTTCGCGGCGTTGGACCAAGCCGGCTCATCACACGTCTGGTTGGCGCGACTGGACGGCTCCGACACGCCCCGGCAACTCACGGAGTTCGTCGCCGACAGCCCTCGGGTCGATGCTTCCGGCACCATCTTCTGCCGCCGTACTGACAATGGCACCAGCTTCATTTATCGGCTGCGCGAAGGCCGCGCTCCCGAAAAGGCCATTCAGCAGCCAGTGCTCTTCTTCCTGACGGCATCACCCGCTGGCGACTGGCTGATCGCCAAACTGCAGCCAACCGACGGTCAGGCTGGGAGTCACGCCAACGTGGCATTTCCGACGGCCGGAGGCAACCCTGTGCGGCTCTGCGACGACGACTGCGATGTGGATTGGACGCCAGATGGCACGTCGCTCGTCATCAGGTTAGGTGGCCCGGGTCCGAGTCAGACCCGAAAGAACAAGACGATTGTCGTGCCGCTCGAGCCCGGTACGACGCTTCCTCCTTGGCCGGCGCGTGGCGTTCACTCACGTGAGGACCTGAGCAGTTTGCGAGTCACACGAGAAATCGACGGCTGGAGCTATCCCTCACACACGGGCTCCGCGTACGTGTCTACTCGCTATACAACGCAGCGGAACATTCATCGCGTCCCGCTGCCGTAATCGCATCATGCATGCCCGACGACTGCGTCGAATGTAAAGAACCGCTCATAGAATCGCCGCGAGATGTTTCAACCCCTCGTCAATGCGTGACAAAGGAATCGCGCCGTAGCCGATGTGCACTGGCCAACCCGGGAGATCGAGCGGCACTTCGTGGTGCAGGGCCACGCTATTGGATTGGCGCGCGAAACGGATTGAGCGCCGCTGTCACTCGTTAGCAAAGGATCAGAAGTTTTCAGTCGCTTCGTCAGGACATCCGAAG
Source organism: Vicinamibacterales bacterium (assembly GCA_036565925.1). GTDB lineage: Bacteria > Acidobacteriota > Vicinamibacteria > Vicinamibacterales > UBA2999 > Gp6-AA40. The sequence goes on along the minus strand of DATCXH010001079.1, from coordinate 2,266 downwards.
CGAATCCCGCGACGATGGCTGGCGGAGGTCATCGTGGCTGATTTCGATCGTCGCCGCTTTCTGAAGACATCGTGCGCTGCGTTTGCGTCATTGCCTGTTGCCGCGTGTGTGGCGCGACCGCTCACGGTTCGAACGCCATACGCGTCGGGGATTCCCGATCGGCCCACCGGCACCGTCGTCAATGACGTCCACTCGCAGCTCAATCGAACGCACGTCGCCGCCATCATCAAACCTGAGCACCTCGAACACCTGCAGGCGGCAGTTGTGCAGGCCAAGTCACAGGGACAAGTCATCTCGGTCGCCGGCGGTCGTCACGCGATGGGCGGCCAGCAGTTTGCTGAAGGAGCGCTGCTCGTCGATACGCGGTCAATGAATCGCGTCCTCGCCTTCGATGACGAACGCGGCGTCATCAACGTGGAGGGTGGCATTCAGTGGCCTGAGCTGATCGGCTATCTGAACCGCGTTCAGCAGGGACGCGATCGGCAGTGGGGAATCTACCAGAAGCAGACCGGCGCCGATCGACTGAGTATCGCGGGCGCGCTGTCCTGCAACGCGCATGGCCGCGGACTGAATCTCAAGCCCATCGTCCAGCAAGTGGAAGCGTTCGATGTGCTCGACGCCGACGGCGATCTGCTCACCTGTTCACGGAACTCGAATCCACAACTGTTCAGCCTGGCGATCGGCGGGTACGGACTGTTCGGACTCATCACGCGTGTCGAACTCACACTCCGCCCTCGCGTCAAAGTCCGCCGCGTCGTCGAACTCGGTGAGACAGCGAGCATCATGGAGCGGCTCGAGGAACGCATTCGCGATGGGTATCTCTACGGCGACTATCAGTTCGCGACCGACGCCACGCGCGACAGCTTCCTCCGTCGCGGCGTGTTCTCGTGCTACCAGCCGGTGTCGCTGGACACGCCTCTCACCGAACACCCGACGCGATTCGAGCCTGAGGACTGGGCGCGACTGACCTTCTACTCGCATACGCACAAGCGGCGTGCGCAGGAGATCTACTCGTCGCGCTATCTCAAGACGTCAGGGCAGATTTACTGGGCGGACTCCCAGCTCTCGGCCGCCTACGTTGATAACTATCACGCCGATCTCGATCGCGCCGTCGGCGCGACGACGCCCGCGTCAGAAATGATCACCGAGATCTACGTGCAGCGAAATCGGTTGAGCGCGTTCATGGAGGCGGCACGCGAGGTGCTTGACCCGCGCCGCGCCAACGTAATCTACGGCACCGTCCGTCTGATCGAGCGCGACGACGAGACGTTTCTTGCCTGGGCGCGCGATCGCTATGCCTGCGTCATCTTCAACCTGCACGTCGACCACACGCCGTTCTGCATCGAACGGGCGGCTGACGCGTTCCGTGCGCTCATCGACCTCGGCATCGCGCACGGCGGGAGCTACTACCTGACCTACCATCGCTGGGCGCGGCGTGACCAGGTCGAGCACTGCTATCCGCAGATGCAGAAGTTTCTGTTTATGAAGCGACAGCACGATCCCGACGAGCGGTTCCAGAGCACGTGGTACCGCCACTATCGTGAGATGTTCAAACCGGAGCGTGCGAGCTGACGTGCGACGACGCTGTCGCAGTATCGCTTCAAACGCTCCGTCGGACTGACCACGCCGGAGGTAGTATCGCGCCAGGCGGATCCATCAGAGCGAGTGGCGGCGGGCTTGCCTGCGCGAGGAGGACCTCGTCGCCGGCTCGACGGATTCGGCGAAATCGCTGTTCGGATTCACGACGAAGGCAACACCTACCTTCACCTCGATCGTCTGTATACGTTGTGGCAGGCGGTGACCACGATGCCGGCGTCGCAGGCGATCGTCGAGATTGGCGCGTATCAGGGCGGCTCGGCAAAGTTCGTCGCCGAAGTGCTGCGGCACATCGGCAGGCCGTTGCCATTCTACGTGTGCGATACCTACGAGGGGCACGTCGTCGTGGACCCGGAGCTCGACCCGAAGCAGAAAGTCGGCGTGCAGTTCCGCTCGACGTCAGCGGAGCGGGTGGTGAAATATCTCGAGGCCTATGAATTCGTCCACGTCATCAAGGGTGATATTCAGGCCACTGCCGCGACCTTGCCGCACGATCGCGCGCGTAGCGTGAGGGTGGAAGGAATCACGGCGCGCTCAGCGTGCGCTGTGCCTGATGGCCGTGGCGTGCGAGCATTGGCAATAGCGCTTCGATGTCCGTCAACGACGTCCGGAAGTTGACGATGCAGGCGCGCAGTGCGAAGCGGCCGTTCACCATCGCCTGTGAGAGAAA
>DATCXH010000254.1:0-3563 GCA_036565925.1 Vicinamibacterales bacterium | reverse complement strand
TGGAGCGCGTCATTCAGATCGCGGGCCTCGATCAGGTAGTACCCGCCCAGCTGCTCCTTGGTTTCGGCGAACGGTCCATCCGTCGTGGACAGCTTTCCGTTCCGAGACCTGATTGTGGTCGCCGTCTGCACGGGCTGAAGTGCGTTGCCGCCCAGGTAATGGCCGCTGGCCTTGATTCCGTTGGTGAACGCGAAATACTCACCCATGTAGGCGTCCGCCTCGGCCTTGGACATCGTCTCCCACTTCTTCTCGTCGTCGTAGATCAGGCACAGATACTTCATGGCTTCCTCCGAAATGCCGGCCTGGCCGAAGCTGTCGGCGAAGGCGGGCCAAAAACTGCTCGAACACCGGATAGTCGTTCGGGGAAGACCGAATTCGACATCGCTCAAAACGGCCGCCTAAAAAGACGGACCCCGACGACTTTTCCGCCGGGGCTTGGGGTAACAAAGGCCTTTCAGAGGACATTGCGCGTCCCGTTGCGCCTTGCCGAACCCACAGGCGTTCATCATCCCGACGTGGCACAAAGCAAAGTCGTAGCGGACCGGGTCCTGCGCGTCCACGTTCCGGAGTGATGCGGTGATTTCCGACGCCATCTTCCAGCCGGGACTCGTGTATCGGGTCAGCCGCAGACAGCGGCCCAACCGGATGACATGCGTGTCGAGCGGGACAATGAGACGCGCTGGTGAAAGCCCGGTCCAGACGCCCAAATCGATCTCGTCGCGACGAACCATCCACCGCAGGAACAGGTTGAGCCGTTTGCACGCGCTCCCGGCCGATGGACGCGGGAAGAAGTATGTGACGCCGCGCTGTTTCGGCACGCGGCGACCGTAGGCTGCGCGAAGATCCGTCGCGAGGGCGCGGGTTGAGAACGAGTCGAGTGCGGCGCCGACGTGAGGCTGGGTGGGATCGTCACCCTCGAGGAAGAACGCCTCGATCGACCCCGAGTCGCGCAGCATGCGTTGCAGGATCAGCAGCAGCGCCATCAGATCGCGGCCGCGAATCCATCTGTGAACCAGCGGCGCGAGTCGATCGCGCTCTCGCGCGGGATCGAAGTCGCGCACGAAGCGCGCCGGGTGCGGACCCATGACGGCAAGCAGTGACTCAATCGATTGCAGCACGCTGGCGACGCGACCGAAGGCCAGCCCCGCCGCGCAGAAGCCAACGATCTCGCGGTCCTCCGGCGCTATGAAGCGACGGACGATATGCACGGGATCAGTCGCTGACGTCACATGATCGAAGGCCTTGTACAGGCCGTCGAGTCGCTCGGCTGGAGTCACCTTCTGATTATCGTCCTGGAAAAATGACGAGTGCCGAGAGGATCACAATCGCAGTGATCACGGAGGCCCAGAACAGTACTGGATTCCAGGTGTAGATCGGATAAGGATTCGCGGTGCTGCGATACTCGCTGCCTTCAATCCCTGCCCGCATCTCCGCATTCGCTCGTTGCTCCGGCGGCCATTTCGCTCCGCCACCGGTCGAATAGGTGGGAAAGTCGAGCACCGGGGCGAAGTACTTTTCGAGGATCAGGTTCTCGTGCCACACGCGCTGGGGATCGTCGACCTCGTTGCGCCGCTGCACGTGCCAGAGGCCCTCGGCGAGATAGTGGTCCTCGATCGACGTGCGATGTAACTCGCGCGGCGGCGCCGACTGCCAGCGGACCGCTCGATCGCGCGATGCAGCACGCAGCTCGTCGGCCGAGTAGCGCGAGAGGAAATCGCCGACCTGAGAATCGTCGATCTCGTGGCCCAGGTGCACCGCGTGAAAGAAGGCAGCGAGTGCCGCGATCACGACAGACGCAAATACCGCGAGGCTGCGGCGTCCTTGTCGATCCGGCCACCAGCTCACCGCGCGCACTGGGTCGAGTCCGAGGCTGAACATCAAGCCGCACGCGATCGAGATGCCGTTGAGCAGCACATCATGCAACTCGCCGACGCGTGCCGGCACCAGCCACTGCAATCCCTCGTCGAAAATGCCAACCGTGAATGCTGCGAGTGCCGGAAACAGCAGCGCCGTGAGATCACCGCGGTCGTGCCAGGCGCGGTAATACAGCCAGGTGAGCGCGCCGTACTCGACGAGATGAAATCGTTCCACGACATCAACGTTTGCATTGCCCGTGGCCGTCGCCCACGCGTAGAGCGAACCTCCACCAACAGCGATGACCAGGAACCCATATCGCATCGCACGCTGCTCTCGGATACGCAGCAGCGCCGAGACAATAGCGATCGCGACGGCGACAACCACGATGCCGCCGATGATGAGCCGGTATTGGCCTGGAAGCGCGTCTTGAATCGCGCCGCGAATCTGGCCCGTGTAGGGCGCCCCTAGAACGACGATGAATGAGGCGATGACGGCAAGGACGAGGCGACGTGTCCTGGGCGCGATCGAGCGGTCGACCCCGAGCAGGGTCGAAGTGACGGCCATATCATGCGCGCGTCGAAGCGGCTCGGAGCTCGTGACCCGTCAACCGGCACAGGCGCCAGTCATCGAGCACGTGCGCCCCCATACGTCGGTAGAACGCGATCGCCGACTCGTTCCAATCGAGGACCGCCCACTCCATACGGCCGCACTTCCGGCTCTCGGCAATCGCGGCGATGTGGGCGAGCAGCTGCTTGCCGACGCCCTTTCCACGCCACTCGGGGACGACGAAGAGATCTTCGAGGTAGAGGCCATGTCGGCCGAGGAAGGTCGAGAAGTTGTGGAAGAACAGGGCGAAGCCGATCGGCGTGTCCCCGGCATACGCCAACACCACTTCCCCGGCCGGTCGTGGCCCAAACAGCGACTGCCGCAGATCGTCCTCGGTGGCGACGACTTCGTGGGTCAACTGTTCATATTCCGCAAGCGCTTTGATCATCTCGAGAATGATCGGAACGTCTGACGCCTGCGCAGGAACGATTCGAATGCCAGCCATCCCTCCCCCTCGGCAATTCCCCCTCGCGTGCCTACAATTGCAACGACATCTCTGGATTCACGAATAACGTCCGGCCACCCACGATGGTAGCCGCGACACCGCCGCGCAGCTCCCATCCATCGAACGGCGTGTTCTTCGACCGCGATCGCATGTCAGCGGCCTTCACGCGCACACGCAGCTCGGGCGCGAGGATCGTGATGTCCGCAGGCGAACCCTCGGTCAACGATCCACCAGGCACGCGGAGAATGCGCGCCGGATTCGTTGACATCAACTCGACCAGTCGCGGCAACCGAATGACACCGGCGTGCACCAGGCGATCGAGCGAGAGCGGGATCGCCGTCTCGAGACCGACGATGCCGAACGGCGCTCGGTCGAATTCGACGTTCTTCTCATCGTAATGGTGCGGTGCGTGATCGGTGGCGATGACGTCGACGGTGCCGTCGCCAATGCCCGCCAGCATCGCATCGCGGTCGGCGACTTCGCGCAGCGGCGGGTTCATTTTCGTGTTGGTGTCGTAGGGAATCGGGGCAGTCAGAGCTTCGTCGGTGAGCGTGAAGTGATGCGGCGCCACTTCACATGTCACGCGGACGCCGTGGTCCTTGCCCTTCCGCACGGCTCGCAGCGACGCGCGCGCGCTCATGTGCGCGACGTGGAA
>DATCXH010000447.1:0-3709 GCA_036565925.1 Vicinamibacterales bacterium | reverse complement strand
CAGGGCGTGCAGTTCCAGGGCGGCATCAACATGGGCAAGACGGTACAGGACAACTGCGACGTGCGCGCCCAGGTGCCGGAGCTGACGACGGCCGCAGGCGTGAGCCCAGCGGTGAATCCTGGCAACCCGTACTGCCACAGCGATCCGGGTCTCATCACCAAGGCCACGGCGCTCGGCAGCTACACCATCCCGAGAGTCGACGTCTCAATCGCCGGCACACTCCGCAGCGATCAGGGCGGCGTGCTTGCGGCCAACTGGAATGCGCCCGTCGCGCTGGTCTCAGCGGCGCTTGGCCGTCCGGCGGCCGTCGTCGGGACCACCGTGCCGATCAACCTCGTGGCCCCAGGTCAGGTGTGGGGTGATCGCGTGAACGCGTTCGATCTGCGGTTCGGCAAGATCCTCAGATTTGGCCGCACCCGATACAACGTCGGGATCGACATCATCAACGTCACCAACTCGGGCGCGATCCTGAGCTACAACCAGAGCTTCAACCCGACCGCGACCGTGGCCGCGCAGCGCTGGCTGGCGCCGACCTCGGTGTTGACGCCGCGGTTCGTGAAGTTCGGCGCGCAGATCGACTTCTAGGGGATATTTCCTCCCGCCGCGTAATTTCCCCCTGCTCCGCCGTGGCCTACGGGCTGCGGCGGCGCGATTTCTCCATAATCTGCACGGTCCGCCCTCATTGTCGTGAGCACGAGACTTGCCCTCCTGAAGGGTATGTCCAGGCACTCTTTCATCACCGTCGATGGCAACGAGGCCGCTGCCTCGATTGCTCACCGCGTCAACGACGTGATCGCCATCTACCCCATCACGCCCTCGTCCACTATGGGCGAGCTGGCGGATGAATGGTCAGCGGCCGGACGCCAGAACATCTTTGGCGCCGTACCCCATGTGGTGGAAATGCAATCCGAGGCTGGGGCCATCGGCGCCGTTCATGGTGCGCTGCAGGCGGGCTCCCTCGCGACGACGTTCACGGCGTCGCAAGGGCTGCTGCTGATGATCCCCAACCTCTACAAGATCGCGGGCGAGCTGACGTCGTTTGCGATGCACGTCGCCGCACGCACTGTCGCGACGCACGCGCTGTCGATCTTCGGCGATCACTCCGACGTGATGGCCGTGCGGCAAACGGGAATCGCGCTGCTCGCCTCGGGCTCCGTCCAGGAAGCCCATGACTTCGCGCTCATTGCGCAGGCAGCCACGCTTCGAGCGCGGGTACCGTTTATTCATTTCTTTGACGGCTTCCGTACGTCCCACGAGGTGGCCCGAATCGAACGGCTTGATGACACGGTGCTGCAGGCGATGATCGATCCCGATCTCGTCGCCGCGCATCGCGCCCGGGCGCTGACACCCGACCATCCCGTCTTGCGCGGTTCGGCACAGAATCCAGATGTTTTCTTCCAGGCACGCGAGGCCGGCAACCTGTTCCACCTCGCCGCGCCTCACGTCGTGCAAGGCGCGATGGATCGGCTGGCACAGCTGACCGGGCGCGCATACCACTTGTTCGACTACGTCGGCCATCCCGAGGCGGAACGGGTGATCGTGATGATGGGATCCGGTGCGGAGACCGCGCACGAGACCATCGAGTATCTCAACGCACGCGGAGAACGCGTCGGCCTCGTGAAGGTGCGTCTGTACCGCCCGTTCGACGTCGCTCGACTGGTCGAGGCCCTCCCGCATACGGTGCGATCGATCGCGGTCCTCGACCGTACGAAGGAGCCCGGCGCGATCGGCGAACCGCTCTACCTGGACATCGTTGGTGCGCTTCACGACTCGGAGGCCTCAGGTGGGCGCCGGTTCGCAGTGCCCATCACCGTGGTCGGCGGCCGCTACGGGCTGTCCTCAAAGGAATTCACGCCGGCGATGGTCAAGGCGGTGCTCGACAACCTTGCGCATCCGTCGCCGAAGAATCACTTCACCGTCGGCATCGTCGACGACGTCACCCGGACGTCGCTGTCCGTCGATTCAACGTTCGACATCGAGCCCTCGGACGTCGTCCGATGTGTGTTCTACGGCCTTGGCGCCGATGGCACCGTCGGCGCCAACAAGAATTCGATCAAGATCATCGGCGAGGAGACGGCCTTCTGGCCACAAGGCTACTTCGTCTACGACTCGAAGAAGTCGGGAGCCCTGACCATCTCGCATCTGCGGTTCGGCCCGCGTCCGATCCGCTCCGCCTATCTGATCTCTAAAGCGAGTTTCGTCGCCTGCCATCAACCGGGATTCCTCGACAAGTATGACGTCCTCGCCGCTGCGGATACCGGCGCGACGTTCCTGCTCAACACACCCTACGGACCAGACGAGGTGTGGGCGCACCTGCCCGCAGCCGTGCAGCAAACGATCGTCACCAAGCGGCTTCGGCTATTCGTGATCGACGCTTACGGCGTCGCCGATCGCGCGGGCATGGGTTCACGCATCAACACCGTGATGCAGGCGTGCTTCTTTGCCATCTCGAATGTGCTGCCGCACGCTCAGGCGATCGAGAAGATCCGCGAAGCGATCAAGAAGACGTACGCGAAGCGCGGCGTTGAGGTTATCGAGAAAAACTGCGCGGCGGTGGATTCGGCACTTGCCCACCTTCACGAAGTGACCACCCCGTCGGACGTGGACACTTCAGAGACGATGCCGGCAACGCTGTCTGCCGACGCGCCGGACTTCGTGAAACGTGTGACGGCGGTCATGCTGGCCAACCACGGCGACCGACTGCCGGTCAGCGCTTTCCCGGTCGATGGCACCTGGCCGACGGGCACCGCACGCTGGGAGAAACGCAACCTCGCACAGGAGATCCCGGTGTGGGAGACCGCACTGTGCATCCAATGCAACAAGTGCGTGGAGATCTGTCCGCATGCCGCTATCCGCGCCAAGGTCTACCCATCGGACTATCTGGCGACGGCTCCCGCGTCGTTTCAGCACACGGGGTGGAAAGGCCCCGACTTCACGGGGCAACAATACTCCTTGCAGGTCGCGCCCGAGGATTGCACCGGATGCGATCTGTGCGTGAAGATGTGCCCGGCGCACGAAAAGGGCCACCCCGAGCATCGGGCGCTCGCCATGGCACCGCAGGCACCGCGACGGGACGAGGAGCGGCGCAACTGGGAGTACTTCCTCTCACTGCCGGAAGCCGATCGCCGTGCCGTGAGACGCGACGTCAAGGGTGCGCAATTGCTGCAGCCCCTGTTCGAATTCTCCGGCGCTTGCGCTGGGTGCGGAGAAACGCCGTATATCAAACTGCTCACGCAGCTGTTCGGCGATCGTCTGCTCATCGCCAACGCGACCGGATGCTCGTCGATCTTCGGCGGCAACCTGCCGACAACTCCGTACGCAGTGGACCGCTGCGGCCGCGGCCCGGCCTGGGCGAACTCACTCTTCGAGGACAACGCCGAATTCGGTCTCGGGTTCCGGCTCGCGCTGGACAGCCAGGAGCAACACACGCGAACGCTGCTCGAAGGTCTCGCTCCGCTTCTCGATGGTGAGCTCGTCACTGCCCTGCTCGACGCCGATCAATCCACAGAAGCAGGCATCGCCGCGCAGCGCGACCGCGTTGCCGCGCTTCGCGCCAGACTCGCATCGATGGAGAGCGCCGAGGCGCGGCGGCTCGAGCAGTCTGCCGACCTACTGGTCCGCAAAAGTGTGTGGATCATCGGGGGCGACGGCTGGGCGTACGACATTGGCTTCGGCGGGCTGGACCACGTCATCTCGACGCACCACGACG
>DATCXH010001036.1:0-5380 GCA_036565925.1 Vicinamibacterales bacterium | reverse complement strand
CAGCGACAGCCGGAATCAGGATCGCCAGCGCGACGCCGGCCGCTACTCGCATCGACTCCATAGCTGCGACGCCATCGTCGTGATAATGAGCAGCGCGATCAGCATGTTCATGCCGGTCGCAACCGCCGCGAGGAAGTAGCTGCGATCGACGTCGCGACCGCCGTTCTCGACAGCGACGGCGCGAAGCGATGACAGTCGGCGCCAGGCGAGCCAGGCCCCGGCGCCCGCGGCCATTAGTCCGATGAGCGCGATGATTCCGAGCAGAAATCCACTTTGACTGGCGCATGCCGGCTTGACGATGGCGTAGCCGGCGCCTTGCGTAAGGGCCCATCCGGCGGGTCCGGCGGCGAATGCCGCCAGCAGCCACGCGAGGTCGATATCGTTGGTGCCCTGGAGCGTGGTGTCCATCACAGCCACCGAGGCGCCCAGTAGATGGTCAAGTAGATCGGAATCCACCAGGCGACGACGAAATACCAGTAGAGAGAGTTTTCGGACACGTCCACGAATCGTCGCTCGGTAACGGGTCCGAGGAACATCAATGCGGTCAGCACGCCGCTATCGACGACGTCGGTCGCGACGTGAATAGTGTGGAGGCTCAACAAAACCCAAACGATCGAACCGTAGGCGTTATCGTCCCAGCGTGTGTTGAGCTGCGTGTACTCGAGGGCACGCAAGACGACCGCTACGACGCCGATCAGTGTCAACACCACGAGCCACAGTTGTGAGGCCCGCAAGTCCATGCGTTCGGCCGCCTTCTTTGCGATTGCGTTTGGAAAGCAACTGAGCAGGACGAGCACAAGGTTGGCCGTGCCGAACGTGAGACCCGGGTTCGGCAGATTGGGGGGCCATTCCTGCACCTTCAGTCGCAGGTAGAAGTAGACGATCAAGGCCATCACGAACATCGATCCTTCGATGACCATGAACCCGACAGTGCCCCACCACACGAGCCCCTTGTGTCCGAACGCGAAGCGCGGCAGCGGCGAGACGTCCACGACCGTGCGCGCGCTCATCCTTCTGCCTCCCGCAGTGTCGGCGTCGCGGCTTCACGCGTCGGCAGATCACGCGTTGGCCGCTTCGGCCAGAACCAGCCGATCAGCGTGATCGCCAGAGGAACGAGCGCGGCCGGTAGTGCCCACGGTGTGAAGACCGATCCGACAAAGAACGCGCTGGTGACGACGGCACAGAGAAATGGCCAGATGGTTGGCTTCGGGAGTTCATACGCGTGCACCGGTGCGGCGTCCATCACATCCGTAATCAGCACCTCGCGGCAGTCCGTGCGAAGTCCCGTCACAACCGGCGCAGGGTCGCTGCGGTTCCACATCGCGCTGCGTCCCTCGACGATCGGTATGTCAAGGAAGTTGTAGACAGGTGGCGGGGAGCTCGTGCCCCACTCGAGTGTTTCGCCATGCCATGGATCTGCAGCGGCAACAGGTCCGGCGACGTACGAGCGCACGACGTTGAACAGAAACAGTACGCCACCCACGATCAGCAGGAGTGCGCCGCCCGTGGCAATGAGGTTGAGGGTGCCCCACCCCATCTCGGCGGGATAGGTGTAGATGCGACGCGGCATCCCCTGAAAGCCGAGAATGTGCATTGGAAAGAACGTGACGTTGAAGCCGATGAACAACAGCCAGAAGTTCACGACTCCCAGGCGCTCGCTCATCATCCGCCCGGTCATCTTCGGGAACCAGAAATAGATCCCGCCGATCAACGGAAACACCGCGCCGCCGATCAGCACGTAGTGGAAGTGCGCAACGACGTAATAGGTGTCGTGCACCTGCAGGTCGAACGGAACGGCGGCGACTGTCACGCCCGACAATCCACCAAGCACGAAGATGGCGACGAACCCGAGGACGAAGAGCATCGGCGTAGCGAGCCTCGGCCGGCCGCGCCAGATTGAGGCGATCCAGCAGAAGATCTGAATCCCGCTCGGGATCGCAATGATCATGCTCGCCGCGGTGAAGTAGGTGAGACCGAGCATCGGCAACCCGGTCGCAAACATGTGGTGCACCCACAGCCCGAACCCGATGAAGCCGGTCGCGACGAGTGACAGGACCATCGCCGTATAGCCGAAGATGGGCCGTTGCGTAAACGTTGCGATGATCGACGAGACGATGCCCAGCGCGGGCACGAAGATGATGTACACCTCGGGGTGACCGAAGAACCAGAACAGGTGCTGCCACAACAACGCGTCGCCGCCCTCCGCCGGGTTGTAGAAATGGGTCCCGACGAGACGATCGAGCAGGAGGAAGCTGCTGCCGAGAACAACGGCCGGCATCGCGAAGATCACCATGAACGACATGACGAGCATCGCCCACACGAACAGCGGGATGCGATTCAGCGACATGCCCGGCGCGCGCATCTTGAAGACCGTCGCGACGATCTCCACTGCGATAGCCAACCCCGCCACTTCGGTAAAGGTGATCAGCTGTGCCCAGAAGTCCGAGCGCTTGCCCGGCGAAAAGTCGGGGCCCGATAACGGCACATACGCGAACCAGCCGGCATCGGGCCCGCTGTTTACCAGCAGCGCCGTGACCACCATGATCCCGCCGAACAGATACACGAAGTAGCTGAACGTATTCAGTCGCGGAAACGCGATATTGCGGGTCCCGACCATCAGCGGCACCAGATACATGCCGAGCGCCTCCATCACCGGCACCGCGAACAGAAACATCATCACCGTGCCATGCATGGTGAAGATCTGGTTGTACTGATCCGGATTGAGGAGATGGTTCTCGGGGAACGCGAGCTGCAAACGCATCAACGCGGCGAGCACACCGGCGAAGATGAAAAACCCGAACGCGGTGACGACGTAGCGCTTGCCGATGGTCCGGTGATCGACGACCGAGAACCAGCCGAGTAGACCGTGGGGCACATACCACGTGCGTGCGAGCTCTCGATCCACCCGCGTGAGCGTCCCCTCGTCGGGATATGGCTCGACGCGTTCAACGGGGATTCCCTCGCGGCTGAATGCATGTTCCATCAGCGAAGGCTCCGCAGGTATGTGATGACGAGGTCGAGCTCATCGCGCGACAGCGGGCTCGGCGGCATCCGAATACCGGGCTTCACCTCTTGCGGGTTCGTCACCCACTGTTGAAGGTGCTCGCGCGTATTCGGAAGCGTGCCGGCGCCGACGGTCATCCGACTGCCGACGTGCGTGAGATCCGGACCGACATGTGAGCCGGCATCCGTGCCGCGAATGGTGTGACACGTCACACAGGTCGACTGCATGAACAGCTCGCGCCCGCGCCGTTGCTCATCGCTGGCAGGCTCGATGGCGGCCTGTCGTTGATTGCGGATCCACTCGAGAAACGTGTCCATCGGTTCGGCGACGACGGCAAACGCCATCCTGGCGTGTTGATGCCCGCAGAATTCTGCGCACTGCCCGCGATAGACACCGGCCTTGTCGGCTTGTATCCAGATACTCGTCACTTGCCCCGGAATGAGATCGCGCTTGCCCTGGAGATTGGGCACCCAGAAGCTATGAATGACATCGCGTGATTGGGCCTTGAGGACGACGTTCATGCCGACCGGGATGTGCAGCTCGTTGGGGCTGGTCACGAAATCCTGCGGTGACACGTCGCGATACTGAAACTCCCACCACCACTGATGGCCGACGGCATCGACCGTGATCGCGCCGGGACCAGTCGGCGTTGTCAGACTGCGGCCCACGGCTTCGCTCGAGATCGTCAACGTGACGAGGATCGCGGCGGTGACCGCCACCGCACTCGCGATGACGGCTGTCAGTCGCCTGGTCGTTGCCGGTTGGTCATCGTCAGGCCGACGTTGGCGGACAAGCGCCCATCCCAAGGCAACCAGGACGAGGCAATAGACAGCGATCGAGATTCCGATGAGCAGCCAGCCGAAACCCGCGATCGATCGCGCGGCGGGTCCCTGCGGATTGAACATCGACTGGTTGCCTTCACAACCAGCGCTGAGCATGAGGACCAAGAACCAGGAACTAAGGACCAACGACCTGTTCATGGCGCCCCCGTCCGGACCGGCGTCTGCGCACGGCGCGCATTCTCTGGTGTGCTGGCGCGCATGTGATCGCTGCGGCTTGGCATCGCCGTCTGCGGCGACTGACCGCTCATCGACTGCACGTAGGCGACAATCTGCCAGACCTGCGCGTCAGTGATCTTGTTGCGCCACGACGGCATGCCATTCGGCCGGCCTTCAACGATTGACGAGAAGATCGCCGCCGGATCGCTGCCGTAGATCCACTTGTCGTCCATGAGCGCCGGTCCCATGCCCCCGCCACCGTTGGCATGGCATCCACTGCAGTTGTAGTAGGTGAACAGTCGCTTGCCTTCGGCCATGCCCCATGCGTTCTGCTGAAAGGGACTGACCTCCGATCCCGGAGGTTTGGTACCGCCGGGAAACAGATCGCTCAGCGATGGCGGCTGCGTCGCCGCGCTCGTGAGCTTCTCGAACGGGCGCGATTCGCGTTCGCAGGCGCTGACGATGAGCGTCAGCACCGTAGCCACGACGGACGCGACAAGACGTGGGGCAAATTTATCCATGTGGCACGTGATACGTGTCCAAGATGCGATTGATGTCGGCATGACGCCGCTGCAGGAACGCGTTGAGCACAGCGAGACGCGCCGTGTCGTTGCGGCGTACGGCCATCGAGAGGTCGAACGCCTGTGGCAAGCCGGCGTCCATTTGCGGACGCACCGGTACGATCTCGAGCGGTTCTCGTTGCTGGGCGGCAAAGTAGCCGGCAAGCGGACCCCACACAGCCGCGACGTCGACTTCACCTTTGGCCACTGCCGAGACGATGCGTGATGGCGGGCTGTCTGTCGCGTAGTCGCCATACACGCTGTAGCCGATCAGGTTGTTGATAATGCCGCGCCGGCTCAGCGCATGTGCCGGCGGCGAGTTCGCGCCATCGTCCCCGATGACCTGAACGCCGACGCGCAATTGCCGCAGCGCTGCGTCGTCGAACGACTGGATGTGAAGACCGCGTGCCTTGCGCGTCAAGAAAACATAGGTGGAGCGGTAATACGGCTGCGTGGTTTTCGCCATATCAACGTCGTGCGGCAGCCCGATCACGACGTCACACAGTCCAGCGTTCAGCGTGTTGCGCAAGAAGCCGCGGCGCTGCGCCCACCACGTGTACTCGACGGTGGTCCCGAGGTCGCGCGCGAGGAGATCGGCGATCCGGTTTTCGAAGCCTTGCTGTTGCTGATTCGAGAACGGCAGGTTGTTCGGATCGCTGCACACACGCAGCGGCTGTGTGGCCTTGGCGGCATGGCCGCAGCCGGCGGCAATCGTGAGCACGACACACAGCGCGGCGAGTTTCATGGCAATCCGAAGATGTAGAGGCTGCCGCCTTTCTCGGTCGCCTGCGGCAGGTCGGTCATTGCATTGACGAACC
>DATCXH010001035.1:0-4500 GCA_036565925.1 Vicinamibacterales bacterium | reverse complement strand
CGAAGCCACCGCCGCCGCCTGGACGCGGGCCGCCGAATCCGCCGCCACCACCACCGCTGAAGCCACCACCGCCCGGGCGTGGGCCGCCGAAGCCGCCACCCCCAGGGCGAGGGCCGCCGTAGCCGGATCCTGGTGGACGTGGGCCACGATCCTCGCGGGCACGCGCTTCGCTCACCGCGAGCGGGCGCCCCTGGAATGGCTGTGCGTCGAACTTGCGAATGACTTCTTCGGCCTTCTCGCGTTCCGCAAACTCGACGAATGCAAATCCGCGCGGACGGCCGGTCTCGCGATCGACCGGCATGGCGACGTGCGAAGGCTCTGCGACGGGCGCGAAGTGTGCCCGAAGATCGGCCTCGCTCGCGCTGTAGGGGAGGTTCCCGATGAACAAACGGACTGCCAAGGTCTCCTCGTGAAATCGCCGCTGCTCTGAGCGGGGTTCGATTCTATCTCAAAGACACCATAGAAAAGTCAAAGGTCAAGCGGTTCGTGGAACAAAGATGGCACCTCGGAGGCGTGAACCGCTCGAGGTGATGCGATCAGGCCGATGGCCGTTGCGGCGCGGCCGATGACGTGCTCGGGGCCGAATCCTTGTGCACGCAGCTCGCGGACTCCGGTATCGCCGGCAGACTTGCTCAGCTTCTCACCTCTCTGCGCCATGATCAGGGGGTGATGGAGGAAAACTGGTGGGGTACTGCGGCCAAGCATGCTCGCCAGCATCACCTGCCGACCCGTTGATTCGAGCAGGTCAGCCCCCCGAACTACGAGCGTCACCCCTTGCCGAAGGTCGTCCACCGTCACAGCGAATTGATAGGTCCAGTTGCCATCGCGGTCGCGAAGCAGGAGGTCGCCGCATTGTTCGGACGGCGTCTGCTCGAGCGGGCCACAGAGCAGGTCATGAGCCTGCACAGTTTTCTCATCGAATTGCACGCGTACGCCGCGACCGGGCGCATCCGATAGTCCGCGGGCGCGGCATCGGCCGACGTATCGTCCGCCGCCCACGTCGGCGCGGGAGCAGTCGCACGCAAACACGTGTGCGGTTCGCTTCAGCGTATCGAGGGCATCACGATACATCTCAGGCGTGTCGCTCTGACGCACGAGCGGATGCCGCCCTTCATCGGGCACGAATCCGAGCCAGTCGAGGTCTTCGACGATCGCCGCCTCATACTCGGCCCGGCTGCGAATGCGATCATGATCTTCAAGCCTGAGGAGGACACGTCCGCCCAGCGCACGCGCGATGCCCCACGTGTAAATGGCGTTGACGATATGCCCCAGGTGAAGATAGCCCGTTGGTGAGGGCGCAAACCGGGTGACCGGCGGACCGGTGACCAGTCGCGCAGCCGCAGCGAGATCTGGACGGAGCATTCGCTAAATTGATCCCCTTTCTCGATACCGACGATCCATTCCCGCCACCTGAGCTCGCGCTGCAGCAGCCAAACGGCCTGCTAGCCGCCGGTGGCGACCTCTCGCCGTCACGCCTCCTCGACGCCTACGCGCAAGGCATCTTCCCGTGGTTCGGCCGTGAGGATCCGCTGCTGTGGTGGAGTCCCGATCCTCGCATGGTCCTCTACGTTCGCGAGCTGAAGATCGCTCGATCGCTGCGACGCACGATTCGCTCCGGCCGTTTCCGCATCACGATGGATACCGCGTTCGCCGACGTGATCAGCGGGTGCGCGGAGCCCCGGCCAGGCCAGGACGGCACCTGGATCACGCCGGAGATGCACGCCGCGTATTGCCGGCTCTTCGAGATGGGCTATGCCCACTCGGTCGAAGCCTGGACCGGCGATCGCCTCGCGGGCGGCCTCTACGGCGTCTCGATGGGCCGGATGTTCTTTGGCGAATCGATGTTCACGCGTGAGAGTGATGCATCAAAGGTTGGCTTCGTGCACATGGTGGGGCAGTTCGCACGCTGGAAGATGCCGCTCATCGACTGTCAGATGCCGACAGCGCATCTTGCCTCCCTCGGCGCGCGCGAGATTCCGCGCGCCGTCTTCCTCGATCAAGTCAGCCAATTAGTCCAGGGATCGGCTCCGCCGAGACCCTGGCGGTTCGACGATGATCTGTCTGAGGCTCTAGGTACAATGACGGTATGAGTGGCCAGGATCCCGGCGAATCCATCCTGACCGAGTCGCGCAACGAGCAGAAGCTCGAGCGGCCGCGGATGTGGCGGGTCCTCCTGCACAACGACGATTACACGACCCAGGAATTCGTCGTGTTTGTGTTGGAGACGGTGTTTCGCAAAGGGCGCGCCGAGGCGTTCACCATCATGATGAGCGTCCATCGATCCGGACTGGGGGTCGCAGGCGTCTATACACATGACGTCGCCGAGACGAAATTGAAGGCCACACAACAGATGGCCGAAGAGCAGGAGTTTCCCCTGCTGGTGACCATGGAGCCAGAACCAGAACATGAGTAAGACATCAGTTCCATTTGCGCCTGAGACGCTGGACACGATTCAGCGCGCGATCCGTTACGCCACCGAGCGGCGGCACGACGCCGTCGGACTCGAGCACCTGCTCCTCGCGGCCACTGACGAGCCGCAGGCACGGCGCATTCTGGTGAGTTGCGGCGCCGACGTGGACACGCTCCGTCGTCAGGTCACCGAAGTGCTGGCGAAGGCGTTCGAGCCGGTGCCGGGTTCCGGGAAGGTGCAGCCGGAACCGACGATTGGTTTCGATCGAGTCGTGCAGCAAGCCGTGATGCACGCGGCGGTTTCGAGCGCCAAGCAAGTCGACACCGGCAGCTTGCTCGTCTTCCTGCTGCAGGAGGAGGACAGCCACGCTGCGTATTTCCTGCGCGCGCAGGGCATCGAGCGTCTGCTGCTGACGCGAGTGATCTCGCACGGTTCGAAGACCGAATCCGAGGCGATACCCTCCGGTGGCGATCGCGCGACCGGGCCGAATGCCGATCCGCTCAAGGCGTACGCGACCGATCTGGTCGCCCGCGCCGCGCAAGGCCAGATCGATCCGCTGATCGGTCGTGCCCTCGAGATCGAGCGCATGATCCAGGTGCTGTGCCGGCGCCGGAAGAACAACCCGCTGCTCGTCGGCGAGCCGGGCGTTGGCAAGACCGCACTGGCTGAAGGCCTCGCGCTGCGGATCCAGCAGGGCAATGTGCCGGATGTGTTGAAGACGGCAAAGGTCTACGCGCTCGATCTCGGCGCGCTGATCGCCGGCACGAGGTATCGCGGCGATTTCGAGGAGCGCGTCAAGCAGGTGCTCGATCGTCTCGAAAAAGAAGAGAACGCGATTCTCTTCATCGACGAGATTCATTCCCTGGTCGGCGCGGGCGCCGCGTCAGGTGGGGCGATGGACGCCGGTAACCTGCTGAAGCCGGCGCTCGCCAGCGGGCAGTTGCGCTGCATCGGCTCGACCACGTTCAATGACGTGAAGCAGTCCTTCGATCGGGATCGTGCGCTGTCGCGGCGCTTCCAGAAGATCGACGTGCTGGAGCCGTCGGAGGACGAGACGCTGGAGATCCTGAAGGGACTTCGTCTGCACTACGAAGCGCACCATGGGGTGCAGTTCACGGATGAAGCGCTCGAAGCGGCGGTCTCACTCTCCGCGCGGCATCTCAAGGATCTGCATTTGCCGGACAAGGCGATCGACGTCCTCGATGAGGCCGGCGCGGCGCAGAAGCTCTTGACTGACGAGCAGCGCACGCGGTCGATCGGCCCGCCGCAGATCGAAGCCATCATCGCGAAGATGGCGCGTGTCCCGGTGCAGACGGTTTCGAGCGACGACAAGCGGGCGCTGCAACAGCTCGACATCGAGCTGAAGCGGGTGATCTACGGTCAGGACGGCCCGATCGACGAGGTCTCGTCGGCTATCAAGCTGTCGCGATCAGGGTTGCGCTCGCCGGACAAGCCCATTGGCAATTTCCTGTTTGCCGGACCGACCGGTGTCGGCAAGACGGAACTGGCTCGTCAGCTCGCGCGCATCATGGGTGTCGAGTTCATCCGCTTCGACATGTCGGAGTACATGGAGAAGCATGCGGTATCGCGGCTGATCGGTGCGCCTCCGGGATATGTCGGCTACGAGGAAGGCGGTCTGCTGATCGACGCGATCCGCAAGTCTCCGCATGCGGTGCTGCTGCTCGATGAAATCGAGAAGGCGCACCCCGACATGTTCGCGATCCTGCTGCAGGTGATGGATCACGCGACGCTGACCGACTCGCACGGACGCAAGGCCGACTTCCGGCACGTGATTCTGATCATGACCACGAATGCTGGCGCGCGCGATCTCTCGGATCGCAAGCTCGGATTCGCGGATTCCGGGAAAGGCGGCGGCTCGTCGCGCGGTGCGCTGGAGAAGATGTTCACGCCCGAGTTCCGCAACCGACTCGACGCGATCGTCAACTTCGCGGCGCTCGGGACCAGCGAGATCGAGAAGGTGGTCGACAAGCAGATCGACGAGGTGCGGTCGATGGTGGCCGCAAAGAAGGTGACAATCGAGCTCGATCCGGCGGCGCGCGTGTGGCTGGCCGTCAAGGGCTTCGATCGCG
>DATCXH010000987.1:0-3118 GCA_036565925.1 Vicinamibacterales bacterium | reverse complement strand
GCATCTTCTGTCGCGCCGCGTATGGCATCGGGCCCACGAGATCGGCGAGCGGTTGGCCGAAGCGGCGAGCGGGGGCAAACATGCGCTCTCCATCCGCAATCGGTCCGTTGTAGCCCACCAGCAGGGCCACGACCGGCATGCCTTGTGGCGCTGTCAGCAAGGCCGCGTAGCATTCGGCTTCGTCCGGTAACGTGGCGCAGAAGGAACGATAGAACTTCAGGACCTCGCGTGCCTGATCCAGTGGATACAAGATCATGCCGCCGAGCACCTGTGAGACGTCGTGAAGACGGTACTCGATGGACGTCACGATACCGAAGTTGCCGCCGCCGCCGCGCAATGCCCAGAAGAGTTCCGGATTCTCTTGCGCGCTCGTCTGATGAAACTGACCATCGGCGGTTACCACGTCAGCGCTGATCACGTTGTCGACCGCCAGCCCGCATTTCCCCATCAGCCATCCAAGTCCGCCGCCCAGCGTGAGACCGACGACGCCGGTGTTCGACACTGTGCCGCCGGTGGTCGCGAGTCCAAACGCCTGCGTTTCGTGATCGAGCTCACGCCAGATCACACCGCCTTCGACACGCACGGTCCGCGATGACGGGTCAACGCGGATGCCCTTCATGCCCGACAGATCGACGACCAAACCGCCGTCATTGGTGCCGTACCCCGGTGCGCTGTGACCGCCGTCGCGGACGGACAGCACCAGGCCGTGAGTGCGCGCGAAATTCACCGCCGTCTGCACGTCGGCCACTCCGGTGCAGCGGGCGATGAGCGCGGGACGTCGATCGATGTTGCCGTTCCACACCCGTCGAGCGTGATCGTAGGACGCGTGATCGCTCGCGATCAGCTCGCCTCGAAGCGCCGCGCGCAGCGCGTTGACGCGCTCGTCGGATAAAAGACTCGCGCCAGTTCCAACCGTTGTGCTCATGGGGTACTCCAAATCAGTGGGGGATTACGCTTCGTACACGGTGTTGCCACCAACAACCGTCCGCGCGATCTTAATGTCTTTAATCTTCTCCGGATCGATGGTGTGCAGATCCTCAGAGAGCACGACGAAATCGGCCAACTTGCCCGGCGTGATCGAGCCCTTGAGGGTGTCTTCTTTCGACGCATACGCACCATGGAGGGTGTTCACGCGGATCGCGTCCGCGACGCTGATTTTCTGATTCGCGCCCCAGATCTTGCCGTCCCAGCCCTTGCGCGTGGCCATTCCCTGGATGCCCATCAAGGGCGCAAACGGACCGGGGCTGAAATCCGAACCGGCCGCCACGTGCACGCCGGCGTCGAGCAATGAGCGGTACGCCATCCCACGCTTCATCAGCTCCTCGCCGTAGAACACGAACTTGTCGGAGTTGTAGTAGGCGTAGGTTGTGAAGAGTGTCGGGATGGCATCGAGCGCTTTGATGCGCTTGACGAGACCATCGTTGACGAGTGTGCAGTGCGTGATCTTCGGACGCGCATCTGGACGCGGAAACAACTTCTGCACGCGCTCAACGGCCGTGAGAAACATGTCGATCGCGACGTCGCCGTTGGCGTGGCAGTTCACTTGGATCCCCGCGCGATGCACCCGCTCGAGCCACGCATTCAGTTCTTCCTGGGTCTCAGTGACGTTGCCTTTGTACCCAGACGTGTTTCCTGGATACGGCTGGCTCAGCGCCATGGTCCGTTCGGAGAACGAGCCGTCCAGCGTGTGTTCGGACGTCGCCCCCAGCTTGATCCATTCGTCGCCGAACCCGGTCTGGATCCCGCTGGCGATCATCGATTCGAGGGTGCGACCGTTGACCTCGTAGCTGACGCGGTGCCGCAGTTCGCCGCGTGCTCGCACATCCTGAATGGCCGCGAGATCGCCGCCTTGATGGTGAACGCTGGTCAGCCCGTAGCGCGCAAACTGTTTCGAGATGTGGGCAATGCCATCTCTGCCACGCCGCTCACGTTCCGCCGGCGTGGGCGTCGTTCTATTCCCGATCTTTTCGATGACGGATCGCGCCGTGTCGGTGACGCGCCCGGTCAGTTCGCCTTTGTCATCGCGGTCGTAGGTGCCGCCTGCCGGATTCGTGGTGTCCTTCGTCACCCCTGCCATCGCGAGCGCTTTGCTGTTGTAGTACGACGTGTGACCACCGCGATGCCGCACGACGACGGGGTGTTCGCGTGACACCTCGTCGAGATCGTGGACGTTCAGCTGGCGCTTGTCCTTCACTTTGGTGTCGTCGAAGAAATACCCTTCGACCCACGTGCCTGCCGGTGTCTGCTTCGCCTTCGCGCGCAGCTTCTCGACGATGCTGGCAATGGTCACGAACTCGACTTCGAACGGATTGCCGACGAGCACTTCATAGAGGAGCACCTCGCCGCCGGCGTGGTTGTGGCAATCGATGAACCCGGGTACGACCGTCATCTGCTTGGCATCGATCGTCCGCGTATCCTTGCCAACAAGACCCCTGATCTCGTCGTTCGTGCCCACCGCAATGAGGCGGCTGTTCTTCACCGCGAATGCCGCGGCCTTCGGCATGCGCGAATCGACCGTGTACACATTCGCATTCACGATAATCAGATCGGCGTTGCCGGACTGCGCCGCAGCCACCGACGCCACCGTTCGACTGAACCATGCGCTTCCGAAGGCGGCAGCCGCAACCGTGCCCGCCGTCAGCCCCATGAACTCCCGGCGTGACGCGCGCGCACGCGCGCGGTGATGGCTCATGTCAGTGACCTCATTTCGTTGGTGCCGTCGAGTCTTCCTTCGACCGTGAGAGCACGTACGCCTGGATCGCCTTCACTTGATCGGGCGTCAGCAGATCTTTGAACGGCGGCATGCCGAGCGTCGCGCGTGCACCGCCGAGCACAATCGCGTCGAACTGTTCGTGTACCTGACGCGTGGAATACCGCAGATCGGGGAGCGGACCGGCCACAACGTTGAGGCCATGACACGACGCGCAATTGGCCGTGTAGAGGAGCTGTCCGTCGTGGATCACCTCCGGTGACGCGTTCACGGTGATCGCCGGTGCTGGACGCCCGGCTCGAGCGAAGGCGCGCGGTGCCAGCGTGGCTTTGCCGCCGAGCGCAAACGTCAGCATGCGGCCGTATCCTGGTTTGGTCTTGCCCTGGTTCGGGGCATTGAAGAGGGCGG
>DATCXH010001014.1:0-4611 GCA_036565925.1 Vicinamibacterales bacterium | reverse complement strand
CCGCCGGTTCCATCCGGAGATGACCTCCCTCCGCGAGAAGATCAACGCGGGCGAGCTGGGGACGGTGCTGCACTTCGAAGCGACGATGACGTTCCCCAATGCGCTGGTTCTGAAACCGGAAGCGTGGCGCGCGGATCGCGAGGAGACCCCGTGCGGGGGCCTGACACCGATGGGTGTGCACGCGATCGACGGGATGATCGATCTGGGCGGCGAGATCGAGTCGGTCTTCTGTCAGAGCTTTCGCCGCGTGGTGCAGGTCGATAGTGACGATACGACGTCGATGCTGTTCCGCATGAAGAACGGCGCGTCGGGGTATCTCGGGACGATCACGGCAACCGGACCGGGCTTCAGCTTCCAGGTGTTTGGCTCGAAGGGGTCGTTACGGCTCGAAGGCATGACGCACGTCGCCGGCGCCTCGTCGGAAGAACGGCGCACGCGGCTGTTCAGCACGGCGAAGTGGCAACCCATCAAGGGACCCGCGGAGACGTGGGAGGCCGCGCGCCTCGATGTCACGCGCGCCTGTCTTGAAGCGTTCGGCGCAGCCGCAACTGGCGGTGCACCATTCCTGATCCCGACCAGCGAGATGATTCACGGCGCCGCAGTGACGGAGGCCGTCGTGAAATCAGCGGCCTCTGGCCAAAGTGAAAAGGTTGCATAAATGAAAGTCGGTTTCATCGGTCTAGGGCGCATGGGCTCCGGCATGGCGAACCGCCTTCTGAGCAGCGGTTACGAACTCGCTGTGTTCGACGCGGTGACCTCACAGATGTCTCCGCTCGTGATCGCTGGTGCGCGCGCGGCCGCGTCTGTCGCCGATGTGTGTGCCGATTGCGAAATCGTGATCACGATGCTCGTCGAAGACGCGACGGTGTCCGACGTTGCTCTGGGAAAAAAAGGAATTTGCGACTCTTTATCAAGCGCGTCCATTCATCTCGTGATGGGCACGCACGGTGTCGCAACCGTGCGAGCACTCGAAGCACGACATCAATCGCACGGTCAGTACCTCGTCGCCGCACCCGTACTCGGTCGTCCCGATCTCGCAGCCGCGGGACAACTCGGCATCGTCGCTGCTGGTCCCGACGTCGCGATGGGTCGTGTGCAACCGTTATTGAACGTGATGGGACGCCGCACATTTCTGGCTGGCAACACGCCCGAATCAGCCACGGCGATCAAGTTGGCAAACAACGCCGTGCTGGGTTGTGCAATGGTGGCGATGGCCGAGGGTTTTGCACTCGTACGTAAGTACGGTGTCGTCCCGCAAGTCTTTCAAGACGTGATGACTGAAGGGTTGTTCTCAGCGCCGGCCTACAAAGTCTACGGACAGAAGATGGTCGATGAGAGCTTCGATCAAGTGGGCTCACCGATTCATGTCGGGTTGAAGGACGCGAACCTCATCGCCGCTGCGGCCGATCTTGCGCGCGTGCCGATGCCCAGTCACAACGTGTATCGCGATCGATTGCTTGGCGCCGTTGCACACGGCGACGAAAATCGTGATCAGGCGGTTTTGGCCCGAGAACAGGCCCGCGCCAGCGGTCTCGCGTAGATTTTTTTCAGCCCTTCGCAGCCAGAGAAGACGCATTGTCGGTGGCAGTAGGTCAGCCTCAGAGTTGACTGAACGTCTGTCCTTTGGCGAAAAGCCCGCCAATTCAACGGCATCACCTTTTGCTCATTGACGAGTCAGATTCACTGGCCTCGTCAGCCATTAGAGAAAGGTGCCGAATGAAGTCCCCGCTCGTGTTGCTCATTTTCGCAAGCGTACTTGTCGTTGGGTGTTCGGGCTCGTCGCCTCTTGCGCCGAGTGCTGCGTTGGCGAGCGGTTCGTCCGTCTCTGCGATCGCAGCGAATTCGAATAGTCCGCACGCGTTGTTTCCACCGATCAATCCGGCTGGGATCTCATGTCCTTCTGATGCGCCTCACGTGTTGACTGATTCCCTCGCCACGCGACTCGACATCGAGTTCTCCGAAGTGACTGGTGCGCGCGCGTACGAGATCGAAATCATGAACTACTTCGGCGCGATCAAACGTCTGGAGATTCCGGCGCCAGCACATCGCGCTGAGTGGTACGGGGCGCCTGGGATGTATCGGGTTCGCGTGCGCACGCTCAACTGCGGCGGCACCGGCAACTGGTCCGCTGAGTTGTATCAGACGCTCGATGATGGCACCGTAGCACCACCTCAGCCTCCAGTTGAGGTGCCGCCTCCGCCGCCACCGACAACGCCAGTGCCGCCGACGCCGCCAACTGATCCAGTGCCGCCACCGCCGTCGGATCCCGAGGAACCGAAGTGCATGATGGGATGTTTCTGAAGTGCTTGCGAAAGGTGCGCTCGTGCCACTCCTCGGCACGAGCGTTCTCAGACGAATGATGTAATCAGCAAAACTGCGGTTTTTTTCGAGAAACGGTCGACCTTCGCTGCACATACGCACGGGCTGCACATCCGGCGCATATTTTGCTCAGTGTTGCCGGCATGCATGCGCTTGCTCGTTTCCGTCCCGTAATTGTCAGGTGTGCGCTCATCCTCGTGGGGATCGCGACACTTGGCGGAACTGTCGTGCTTCTTTCGTTTGGCCTCCCTGCAGCTACCAGTATCCGAAAAGGTGTGGCGCACGCTGATACCAAGCCCGATCTGGAAAACGTAGCTGCTCACGCGACCGTCGCTGACAAGCACGCTCGAGCATCAACTGTTCCCGTTGATGACATCGAGCGCGTCCAGCAGCAGTTCGCGGCATTTGTCAGCAGTGGTCAACTTCCTGAGGTGTCGCTCGCGGAAATTCCAGACCTCGGCTTTGCGATCGACGACTCAACCTTCGACGACGATCCGTTGAAGGCCGTCACCGAAGTGACCGGGGATCTTGATGCTGCTGAGCCCCAACTCGCACACCTCAGTCCGTCGCTCACGTCGCTCGTGGGCGGTGCAGGAGGCGGATTCGGAGGCGGCGGCGGTGGCGGTGCTGTTGGTGCTGCCGGACGCGGAACCTCTGAGTTCTCGGCATCTGAAGGTCATGTCGACGGGCAAAGTGTGCAAACGGTCGGCGGCGGCAACGATCAAGGTGGATCCAGCGGCGGCAGGGTCGAGAATGGTGGTTCTTCGTCAGGATCCTCGCGGGGCGATAGCGTCAGTAACGGATCGGCCGGCAACGGATCCGCAACTGGCGGTTCGGCCACTGGATCGGCAACGAACGGATCCGGACCAGGCAGTAGCGTGACGAGCACTCCGCGCGGCGGACCTCCCGCGGGCGGACCCGCTGATAGCGCTCCCGGGCGCATCGGTGGTGTCAGCACAGGTACGACTGTCGCGTCGGTGCCCGAGCCATCCTCCATGCTGCTGATCGGTCTTGGTCTCGCAGGTGCCGCGGTGTCGCGCCGCTTCCAGCGCGCGCACTGAGTCCGAACGGCAACGATCGCAACTCGAACACGACGCCGCAGCTCACATGGTGCGGCGTCGTTGTGTGTACGGCCGTCGGCTCTGTGGTGAAGGTTGTGGCGCTAGGTTAGGGCTGCGACTCGAGCCACCACAACGCGTCGTTCGGATCGGTGAACGCTTTTGAGGTGATGCCGTACTGACCGTACGTAGCGGCCAGGTTCTTCATCGTGACCTGACCCACTGTCTTGTCCGGCTGCACGATCGCCCACCACTTCCAGCCAGCGAGCGCGGTCTGCGGAAACCAGTGCTCGTGACTCCACTCGACATCTTCGGGGCGAAGTACTGCGTTCATCCGATCGTCGGATAACCACTTCGTCGCCTGATTCTTGGTGAGGACGTCGGTACCGGTCAGCAGCAGGTCGCGGAACGCCTTTCCGCTGATGAACTGATGGATGCGGTGGTGCACGATTCGCTTCTCCGGGTGATACCAGAGCGTTGCGAACGGATTATCGATGATGACGACCGCCGCCATGCTGCGCTCTCCTCCAGGCTGCTTCGCCGACGTCAGACGGATGCTGGTGTTATCGGTCTGAACCGCCTCGTCTGCAGCGCTCACCGAGCCGGTGCCCGCTGCTGCACGCAATACCGCGCAAATCGTTGTCGTGCCGCTGTTTGACATGACAGACCGCTAATGCACGGCTGTTGTCAAGCCGACACATTCCGCACAGATATGTCGTTCAAGCAGCTCTTGCGAAAGGGGACGCTCGGCGACCTCAGGGAGCGCGTGTCCCCGGATCGCGATTCGTCTGCCGGCGGATCAATGCCGGCCGGCGATCAGTCGGCCCCGCCCGTGCGATCCACGCGAGTGCTGTACGTCACTGGCGATGCGCGCGAATCCCGGATCGTCAGCGGCGCGTTCACTCACTCTCATCCGCATCTGGATTTCGATTTCTCGGTGGAGTTGGCGCGTGTGCGCGCGCATCTGTCTGGTGCGCACCAGCACCAGGTCCTGGTCGTCGGGTGGAGTGTTCCCGGTGAAGAGGCGTTCTCGTTGATTGGCTATGCGCGCGAGCATGGCTCGGGGCTGGCGATCGTCGCGGCCGCTGAGCAGTCGCTCGAACTGTATCGTCAGGCGGGCGCCGACGAGTGCGTTCGCAAAGGCGGTTCGTTTCTCTCGCGCTTGCCGATCGCGATCGAAGATGCGATCAAGAAACGACCGGCTCCCGCGCCGGTAACCGACGCCGCCACGCCA
>DATCXH010000993.1:0-4044 GCA_036565925.1 Vicinamibacterales bacterium | reverse complement strand
AGACTCCCGGCGGACCCTACCACGACCGGTCCGAAGTATCCGCTGGCCGAATCGTTCAACAGATAGAGTTCATTGCTGCTTCGCGAGAACAGGATGTAACAGGCATTCGTCAAACTCGAGGTGTTGTTGATCAGAAAACCGGCCGAAACGATGTCAGTGGCGCCATTCCCATCCGAGACAACCAAGGCGAACGTCTGGCTCCGTCCGGATCCGTTCGAGGGGTTAACTGAAACCGGATAGGGATAGAAGTTGGCCACCTGGACTTGCCACCCGCCCACATCCTGCCAATTCGTGGACTGCCCACTCGAATCCGTTGCCAGCAAGTAATGTCGTTTTGCTCCGGCGAACCCGCCCGCAAATATCAATGAGACGTTCACAGTGAGGGTGTTACCGGAACTCCACGACGAGGACGCGCCTGGGTACACCGTGCACAGACCATTCGACAGCGGTTCCGATATGCCCAGGGTGACAGGACCTAGCCAAGATGTGCTACCGGCATCTCGCAGGTACAGCAGCTTCGAACCTGGAACAAAGTAGATCCAGCAACCATTCGTCGCGCTCAGGCCGTTGTTCATCAGTATCTGAACCGAGGCGACGTCGTTCCCGCCATCGGGATCCGAGACGCTGTAGCTGAAAAGCCGCCCCTCGCCGAGTCCCGATGCCGGCTGTAATAGCGGTGAATTTGAAGGTTGATTCGTCGCGCCCGGAACGGTCCAGCTCCCGACCACCTGCCAACCGGTGCTGCTGCCGCCAGAGTCATCCATGTTCAGAAACGTCGTCTTCGCGCCTCCGAACCCAGCAAGGAAGCTCATGGCGATGTTCAGCGTGAGAATGTTGCCGGAGCTGGACGAGAACGACCGCAACGCGTCGATGGCGCACCGACTGCCGGCCAGAGTGCCGCCTGTTCCCAGGGTCGCTGGACCGAGCCACTGCGAGCTGGCGGAATCCCACAACCACACCTGGTTCGAGGCTCTCGCAAACTGGAGATAGCATCCGTCGCCCGTATTCGAGCTCGCGTTGAACAGCACTTGCATATGAGCGATGTCCGACGCACCATCCGGATCCGATGCTCTGAATGCAAAAGTCTGCGCCGATCCGAGACCGGAAGCTGGCGCGACCGACCCCGCGCGACAGCCCTGCACCATCTTGGCAACGTTGAGACGTCCACCTGTAATCGTGTTCGTTGCCAGAGCGGGAACGGCGTCGGTCGAGTTCAACACCAAACGCTTCAAATCCGCCGTCGTCAACGACGGACACATTGAGAGCGCCAGGAGTGCGGCGCCCGCCACATGGGGCGTTGCCATGGACGTACCGCTGGCATACGTGTAATCACCCGACAGGCTGGTCGAATAGGTGTTCACACCCGGCGCTCCGAGGTGCACCGTCGTACTACCGAAACTCGAGAAAGAGGCCAGCGCGTCGGCACTGTCGGTCGCGGCAACCGTGATGACATTCGGCGCCGTATAGTTGGCGGGATAGACCGAATACGCGGCGTTATCAATTGACGAATTTCCGGCCGCCACCACGAACAGCATTCCACTCGTGTTGGCCGTATTGATGACGTCGAGCAGCGCTTGCGAGTAACCGCCGCCGCTCCAGCTGTTCGACAGGACCCGCAGGTTCACGGGCGTCGCGGTACCAGCGAAAATCTGTTTGACCTGGACCGCAAACTCGATCGCGCTCACCGCGTCGGCCGTCGTGCCGGTTCCGGATGCGCCCAGAAACTTCAGGCCCATGATCCGCGCCCGCCAGTTGACGCCGGCAACTCCGCTGCCGTTATTGCCCTCGCCGCCGATCGTGCCGCTTACGTGCGTGCCGTGATAGTGGTCGTCGTCTGGATCGCAGCTCCTCGTGATCGCGTTGAACCCGTGTGAACCGGCAGGACAACTGATTGTCGCCCCGCCGATGGTGACGCTGAACGCGGCCGGTGCGCTCCAGATGTTGGCCGCGAGATCCGGATGCGTGTAATCGATCCCGGTATCGACGACGCCAATCACAGCGGAAGTGCCGCCGGTCGTCACATCCCACGCCGCTGGCGCGCCGATTCTCGCCATCCCATAGAGCAGCGAGTAGTACGTGTCATTCGGCGTCGCGACCGCCTGCACGATGTAGTTCGGTTCCGCGTACACGACATCCGGATTCCGCGCAAACATCTGCATGAGTTCCGCCATCGCAACGCCGGGCATCCGAACGCGGTACACAGCCATGCGCGTGCTGAGGGCCTCGACCTCCGCGGCGACTCGCACATTTGCGGACGAGGCCATGCCCTGCAGACGGCCTATCGCATTGTCGGCGCCTCGTAATCTGATCAGAATCTCGCCGGCGACAACCGGATTGCCGTTGTAGATGGTGGTCGTTGGCTGAGCGAAGGACGGCGTCGAGAAATAGCCCAGGACGATGAAGGCCAACCATGTTGGCCAACCGACACGTCGGACGGAATCGCGCGTTTCTGAGCTGCAGGGAATCATCGGCTGGAGCCCAACCGTATGAAGCTGAACTATAGCAGGACGCGCGTGTTGGCGCGATCTAAAGACCGTTGGACTTCAAACGCCTAGGTAAATCTGTGCACCGGCATGCGGCCGTGCGACGAGGCACTCAGCGGCTAGCGAATCGACCCACGCCGGATGTGGGCATCGTCCCGCTCGTTCTCGGCGCAGTAGTGTTCGAGCACGTCGGTGTCCGGCATCAGATCGAGGACCACGCTGAAAGCAATCGGACGCGTGAAGGTCTTCGCGTCGGTGATCGTGATCTTCAAATCCATGTGGCCGTAGTCGCGCCGCTTGAAACGCTCCTCGACACGCATGTCCTCGCTGTGGGGTGTTCCTCGGGCATCCAGCCAGCTCCGGTCGTTGAAGCCAATCGTATCCACGACAAGCGTGTCGCCCTCCCACCGCCCCACCGAATAGCCCTGCCAGGCCGGTGACGGATCGACGGGCAGCTTGCGGCCATCGGTGAACACTTGCCGAAAGGTCGTCTCCACTTCGTACAGAAAGACGATGACGCCCTTTGAGTGGACGATCTTGAACGGCTCTGGAAGAAGGTCGCCGTGCGGGACGCCGTCCGGCAGACAGTTGAGGAGCGGATTAAATGAGGTGGGCTGAACGTTCTGCTTCAATCGCGCTGCACCCTCGGGAGTCAGTGGCGCAGCATCGGCCGGAAAGTCGGACAGCACGTTGCGGAAGTACCGGGAGTTCAACGACTCGCCGAGACCAAACAGTCCGCCCGGCGCGCGCGGATCGCCCTGTACCTGCCAGAGGCCCGACAGATCCGGCTTGCCGTTCAGTCGCGGAGCGCGCGCAGTCATGTCCACCTTGCCATCGCGCGTGCGGGGCGCGCCCGCAGTGGGCTCGTGCAGCCACTGCGCACGCATCGACACACCAGCGATCAGCGTTGCGAGGACAACCGACACCAGGAAACAGAGCCGGTTGCGCTTACGCTCGAACATGTCCGAAGAACAGACCATCGCCATCGATGTCCTCGATCACGAACCCTCTGACGCCATCATCAGCAGCGTCGCCGAGAGGCACTGCGAACCGAACGCCACGCGACGCGAACTCCTCCGCCAATGCATCTGGATCGGCAACCTCGAGCCACGCATCCCAACTACAGGCCGGCTTACGCGTGTAATTGGGAACTGGTTCGACGCTGATCTCCCTGCCGTCCACGACCTCGCCGAGCGCCTTGAACATGATCGTGGCGTTGTCGCGACGGACAATCCCGAAGAACTCGTCGTCAGGGGTCCGGCCGCGAAACGTCACTTCAAAGCCCAGCATGTCGCGATAGAACGAGAGCGTGGCCGGGACGTTGGCCACGATAAAGAACGGTGAACTGGCGGAGATGTCAGGCCGCGTCATTGTTCACCGTGCCGTCGCATCAGTCGACGTCATCTGGTGGGATGAACGTCTTGATCCGGCCTTCGAACAGTGCCCGGTTGTTCTCCATGCACGCGTACTCGAGCAGCTTCGTCTCGGGCTCGAGTGCCCATGTGTCCTTGACGGTCCACGCGCTGGTGTAGGTCTTCGGATCGTTCACCGTGAAGGTGTG
>DATCXH010000161.1:0-7116 GCA_036565925.1 Vicinamibacterales bacterium | reverse complement strand
CGTAGCCGGCGCTGGCGCGGTCTCCGGATTCTGCGGAGTTCCGTTGCTGCTCCCTCCGCATCCGGTCGCCAGGGCCGTGAGCAGGACAGCGGACATCAGATGTTTAGTCATTCGTCGTTCTCTCCCGAAATCGATAAGTTCAAGGATCGGGCCGTACAAAACACACGCCAACGTCAGCCGTTTTGCGCAGCCTACGCCCTGTTTATCGACAGTTCGGAAGGAATTGCACAGTACCGGCCGTCTCGGCGCGTCCGTTCGAGTGGCCATGGCCTCGGAACCGGACATCAGGAATGCTTATCTTGTCCGAACGACTATCAATTTGACTGATAAGGTCCGACAAGGCACACTGAGCGGGTATGCCACTTGAGCGCACTGGTGCACAAATCATCTGGGAGTGTCTCGTCCACGAGGGCGTGACGACGGTTTTTGGCTATCCGGGCGGCGCGATCCTGCCCGCGTATGACGCGATGCTGGATTACCCGATCCGCCACGTGCTCGTTCGTCATGAGCAGGGCGCCTCGCATATGGCTGATGGATACGCCAGGGCGGGCGGCGGCGTCGGTGTCGCAATTGCGACGTCAGGTCCTGGGGCGACAAACCTCGTCACGGGTATCGCCACTGCGCAGATGGACTCGGTCCCGATGGTGTGCATCACCGGACAGGTGCCGAGCAAGCTCATTGGCTACGACGCATTTCAAGAGACCGACATCACCGGCATCACGCTGCCAATCACCAAGCATAGCTACCTGGTGACGCGCGCCGAGGACATCATGCCGGCGATCAAGGAAGCATTCCATCTCGCCAAGTCCGGTCGTCCGGGTCCGGTGCTCGTGGACATCACCAAAGACGCGCAGCAGACGAAAGGCAGTTGGGAGTGGGATCCGAACCCCGTGAAGATGCGGGGCTATCGCCCAAAGCTGTCCGTCGGCAAGACCCAGCTCGCGAAAGCTGTCGACCTGATCAAGGCGTCGAAGCGGCCGGTCATTCTCGCCGGTCAGGGCATTCTCCAGAGCGGCGCCATGAAAGAAGTGCATCAATTCGCCGAGCGCATCAACGCTCCGGTGGCGATGACGTTGCTTGGACTCGGCGGTTTCCCCGCCAGTCATCCGCTCAACATCGGCATGATGGGTATGCACGGCGAGGCGTGGGTGAATCACGCCATTCAGGAAGCTGACCTGCTGCTCGCCTTCGGGATGCGATTCGACGATCGCGTTACCGGCAACCTCAAGACGTACGCCCTCAACGCCAAGAAGATCCATATCGACATCGATCCGTCAGAGATCAACAAAAACGTCGTCGCCGACGCGGCAATCGTGGCCGACCTGCGCCATGCGCTGAAGGATCTGCTCGACGCCGTGGAGCCTGGCGATCACAGTCAGTGGCTGAAGTACATCGGCTCGATGAAAGGTGATTCAGCCGTCCGTGACATCCAGTCGTTGCCCGACAACGGTCATCTCTACGCGCCGCACGTGATCAATGACATCTGGCGCCTGACCGAAGGCAATGCCATCGTCGTGACCGACGTCGGTCAGCATCAGATGTGGGAAGCGCAGTACTACCATCACGAGAAGCCACGCACGCTCATTACGTCGGGCGGTCTCGGCACGATGGGCTTCGGACTTCCGGCTGCGATTGGCGCGAAGCTCGCGAGACCCGATGCGGAGGTGTGGGCCATCGTTGGTGACGGCGGCTTCCAGATGACGGCGGCCGAGTTGTCTACCGCGGCCCAGGAAGGCGTGAAAGTGAACGTGGCCGTGATCAACAACGGCTACCTGGGGATGGTGCGGCAGTGGCAGGAGTTCTTCTACGAACGCCGCTACGCGGCGACGCCACTGCGCAGCCCCGACTTCGTCAAGCTCGCTGAGGCCCATGGCCTGCTCGGACTCCGCGCGGAAAAGCGTCCCGAGGTTGCCGACATCGTCAGGCAGGCGCGCGAAGCTGACGGCACCGTGTTGATCGACTTCAGGGTCGAGCAGGAAGACAGCGTGTACCCGATGGTTCCAGCGGGCGCCGACCTCGACGCGATGATCCGCAGGCCGCAACAGCAGCCGAGCGTCCTCGTGGAAAGCGCAGCCGATCCGATCTAACAGCTACGTAGGGCCGGTCCTGCGGACCGGCCAGCAGAGCTCTGGAGTAGAAATGCACCATACGTTAGTGGCGCTGGTCGAGGACAAGCCCGGTGTCCTCAATCGCGTGGCGTCCTTGTTCCGGCGTCGTGCGTTCAACATCGAATCGCTGACCGTCGGCCGCACCGATGTGCCCGGCATCTCGCGAATGACGGTCGTGGTCGAGAGCGATGAGGTGAGCGTCGACCGCGTCAGCGCGTATCTGTATAAGCTGGTCAACGTGCTGCAGGTCGAAGACCTGCGTGACGTGCCGGCCGTTGCGCGCGACCTCGCGCTGGTCAAGGTCGCGGTTGCCGGCCACGACCGCGCGCAGTTGTTGCGGGTCGTCGATGAGACACGCGCGCACATCGTAGACACCGGCGAGCAGACGATGACGCTCGAAATCACCGGCGAGCCACCACACGTGGATTCGGTGATTTCCCGCCTCGAGCCGCTCGGGATTATCGAAATGGTCCGCACCGGCCAGGTTGCGATGCGCCGCGGCGACGTCGCGCTGTCAGCGACACAATATTCCTAGTACGTGCGGGCCACCTGCAGGTGGCCCAGGAGCTAAAAGACACAATGGCCAAGATGTTTTACGACAAGGACGCCGACATCGAACTGATTCGTTCCCGCAAGGTGGCGGTGATCGGCTACGGCTCGCAGGGCCATGCACACGCCCTCAATCTTCAGGACAGCGGCGTAGACGTCGTGGTCGGGCTCCAGTCCGGAAGCAAGTCAGCAGAGAAGGCGAAGACGGCCGGTCTCAAGGTCATGAGCGTCGCCGATGCATCGAAGTGGGCCGACGTGATCATGGTGCTGATTCCCGATCAGCATCAGGCGCGCGTCTACAAGTCCGACATCGCGCCGCATCTGACCGACGGGAAGATGCTCATGTTCGCGCACGGCTTTGCGATCCGATTCAACTGGATCGTGCCGCCCACTACCGTGGATGTGACCATGGTTGCGCCGAAGGCGCCGGGGCACCGCGTGCGTGAAGTGTTCAAGGAAGGCGCTGGGACTCCGGGTCTCCTCGCCGTCCACCAGGACGTCAGCGGCAAGGGCAGGACGACGGCACTGTCGTATGCGCGCGCGATCGGCTGCACGCGGGCGGGCGTGATCGAGACGACCTTCGCCGAGGAGACCGAGACGGATCTGTTCGGTGAACAGGCAGTGCTCTGCGGTGGCACGAGCGCGCTGGTCAAGGCCGGATTCGAGACGCTGATCGAAGCCGGGTATCAGCCGGAGATCGCCTACTTCGAGTGCCTTCACGAACTGAAGCTGATCGTCGATTTGATGTATCGCGGCGGACTGCAGTACATGCGCTACTCGATCAGCGATACCGCCGAGTACGGCGACTACACAGCCGGCCCGAAGATCGTGACCGCTGAAACGAAGAAGGCGATGAAGCAGATCCTCGCGGATATCCAGGCCGGCAAGTTCGCGAAGCAGTGGATTGCCGAGGCCGAGAGCGGATATCCGAACTTCAAGCAGATGCGGCAGCAGGACGCGCATCATCCGATCGAAGTCGTTGGCTCGAAGCTGCGGGATATGATGCCCTTCTTGGATCCCGTCAAATTGCCTCAACCCGCCACGGTTTGAGGGACAGACGTAGGCCGTGAACAAATACTCCTCTCGCGTAACGCAGCCCCGCAGCCAGGGTGCGTCGCAGGCGATGCTGTACGGCATCGGCCTGACCGACGCCGATTTGCAGAAAGCCCAGGTCGGCATCTGCAGCATGTGGTACGAGGGCAACACCTGCAACATGCACCTCGATCGACTGGCCGCCAGCGTCAAGGAAGGCGTGCAGGCATCCGGGCTGGTCGGTCTCCGCTTCAATACCGTTGGTGTCAGCGACGGGCTGTCGATGGGCACCGACGGCATGAGCTACTCGCTGCCGTCGCGCGATCTGATTGCCGACTCGATTGAAACGGTCGTCGGCGCGCAGTGGTACGACGCGCTGATTACCGTGCCTGGCTGCGACAAGAACATGCCGGGCAGTGTGATCGCCATGGCGCGTCTCAACCGGCCGTCGCTGATGGTCTACGGGGGAACGATTCGCGCAGGCTTCGCGCAGGGCAAGCCGCGTGACATCATCTCGGCCTTTCAGTCGTACGGGGAATATCTCGCAGGCACGATTACCGACGAGCAGCGTCTCGACATCGTTCGTCACGCGTGCCCAGGTGCCGGCGCATGCGGTGGGATGTACACGGCCAACACCATGGCCGTCGCGATCGAGGCGCTCGGTCTGTCGCTGCCGTACAGTTCTTCGCTGCCGGCTGAGGACCAGGGCAAAGCCGATGAGTGCCGGCGTGCTGGGGCGGCGATTCGCGCGTTGCTCGAGCGCGATCTCAAGCCGCGCGACATCCTCACGCGCAAGTCCTTTGAGAACGCCATGATGATGATCATGGCGGTTGGTGGATCGACCAACGCGGTGCTGCACCTCCTCGCGATCGCGAAGGCCGCCCAGGTTCCACTGGAACTCGCCGACTTTCAGCGCGCCAGCGATCGCATGCCGCTCCTGGCGGATCTCAAGCCGAGCGGCACGTACGTGCAGGAAGATCTGCACGCCGTCGGTGGCACGCCGGCAGTGATGAAGTACCTGCTCGAGCGCGGGTTCCTCCATGGCGATGCGATGACGGTGACGGGAAAGACCCTGGCCGAGAATCTTGCCGACGTCGCACCGCTCAAGTCGGGACAGCAGATCATCCAGCCGCTCGAGAAGCCGGTCAATCCACGTGGTCACATCCGCATCCTGCACGGTAATCTCGCGCCGGACGGTTCAGTCGCCAAAATCACCGGCAAGGAAGGGGAGCGCTTCGCGGGCCCGGCCAGGGTCTTCGATTCGGAGGAAGCGATGCTCGCCGGTCTCGAGAACAAGACGATCTCGAAAGGCGATGTCGTGGTGATTCGCTACGAAGGCCCGAAAGGCGGACCGGGCATGCCGGAGATGCTGACCCCGACGTCAGCCATCATGGGCGCCGGACTCGGCAAGGACGTCGCGCTGTTGACCGACGGCCGCTTTTCTGGCGGATCGCATGGCTTCATCATCGGCCACATCACCCCTGAGGCGCAGGACGGTGGACCGATCGGGTTGGTCCGCGACGGCGACCTGATTACGATCGACGCGTCGGCATGTACGCTGAGCGTAGACGTGAGCGATGCGGAGATGTCGGTGCGGAAGAAGGCATGGAAAGCCCCCGCTCCAAAAGCGTCGAGCGGGGTGCTTGCCAAGTATGTGCGGCTGGTGAAGTCAGCCTCCGAAGGATGCGTGACCGACTAGGATTCTTTGGGCGCGGCTTTCTTGCGCGTTCGCTTCGGCGGTTTCCCGGGCTCGACCGTCGATGACCGTTCGAGCTTGACCATCGACGTCGAGAAGCGGCGGATGCCGTGCTCGTCGAAGTCGATCACCGTGTGATATTCGTCCACCAGCCGGATCGTGCCGGTACCGTACTGCGGCTGAGAAACTCGGTCGCCAATCGCGTAACCTCGCACGTTCGCCCTCCTTTACTTCAAATTAGATCGGCGTCGGATGCTCGACGCTCGGAAACGTCAGCGGGCGCAGCGCGGTGCCGCGCCCGTGCTGACACCGTTACCAGCGCGGTTCGCTGCGACGCGAAGGACCACGCGAGTTGAAGCCACCGCCGCCACCCCCCGAGCGCGGCACCTGCGGCCTCGCTTCGTTCACAGTCAGCCGTCGTCCACCGAACTGACGATCGTTCAGTTCGGCAATAGCCTTCTGCGCGTCGTCATCGCTGGCCATTTCGACAAAGGCGAATCCGCGCGCACGACCGGTATCGCGATCGCGCATGACGGTGAC
This sequence comes from Vicinamibacterales bacterium, assembly GCA_036565925.1. GTDB lineage: Bacteria > Acidobacteriota > Vicinamibacteria > Vicinamibacterales > UBA2999 > Gp6-AA40. The sequence continues at coordinate 1,191 of DATCXH010000161.1, read as the reverse complement.
CGTCTCGACAGCACCTGCCTGACCAAAGAGCTCTTGCAGATCCTGCTCATTGGTTTCGTAGGGGATATTTCCGACGTATAGCTTGCGACTCATTGCACTGACTCCTGCATCCGATTGCGATGCGGCCCCGCGGAGTGCGGAGCGTGACGAAAACCCAGCCTGAGCGACTGTCGCTCGGCTCAACTGCATGCAGGAAGATCAGAGCGGAATCGTCGGATCGACACTGACGCGACTAAGCGGTGGGCTAAGCTTCCAACGTGCGTGAGTATACACGGACAAAGCTTGACTTGTGCCAACGTTGCCAAAAGTCCTTATTTTTCAGCGATCTAGTGTTGAGGTGGCGGGGAAAACACGTCTCCCCGCCAGTCATTATGACGGCAGCCGAAAACGCCCGTCGGGCGTTTGCCTGAGGAAGCCTTCCTGAACGAGGCGACTCAACAAGCGCCCGCACTCATCCGGGTTGATCTGGAACAACCGCGCGGCTTGCTGAACGGTCGGAGAGAATCCACGCATCTCAACGAACTCACAGCGCACGCGCGCTTCGATATCACCATGTACCGAAGAGGCTAAAGCGCGACGGTAGTTGAGTGTGGGAATCGAGAGGGGCCTTGGCGCGATGTTGAGCGGATCGCGCGGCCGCATCGCTTTCGGAGAGTTGGAAGACATGCTGCTTACTCCGAGCGGGGCAGAAACTTTCAAAAATCGACGATACGCCTCGACACGTATCGCGTCAAGTCACAGATTGGTGTCGATTCAATGAATTCCGGGAGGCAGCGGGGTTTTCTCTTCCGACTCAGGTGAATGCGGTGCGGCTTGCTGCACACCAAGCATCGCGCGCAGCTCATCGCCTTCCATGACTTCGACCTCGAGCAGCCGTCGCGTCACACGTTCGAGGAGATCGCGACTCTCGGCGAGGATGCGCCGTGCGGTGCCATGCGCGTCGCTCATGATGCGTTTGACCTCGGCGTCGATCAGTCGTGCGGTGTCTTCGGCGTACGCACCTCGCTCAGGACCGACCGGAATGTCGAGGAAGCGACTGCGCTTGGGATTGTCGTAGTGAATGGCGCCGAGCGTGTCGCTCATGCCCCATTCGGTGACCATCGCGCGCGCGATATCGGTGGCGCGCTGTAGATCGTTTTGCGCACCGGTGGAGATCTCGCCCAAGGCGAGCTCCTCAGCGGTGCGCCCGCC
>DATCXH010000247.1:0-8013 GCA_036565925.1 Vicinamibacterales bacterium | reverse complement strand
GTGGGCCATACGTGTTGAAGATGCGCACAATTTTGGTATCCAAGCCGTGATACCGGTGATACGCAACCGTGATCGCCTCCGCAAAGCGCTTCGCTTCGTCGTACACCCCGCGCGGGCCGATCGGATTGACGTTGCCCCAGTACGTTTCGCGCTGCGGGTGCTCGAGTGGATCGCCGTAGACTTCCGACGTCGAGGCGAGCACGAACCGCGCTTTCTTGGCCTTGGCCAGGCCGAGCGCGTTATGGGTGCCAAGGGCTCCGACTTTGAGCGTCTGGATTGGCAGGACCAGGTAATCAATCGGACTGGCGGGACTCGCCCAGTGCAGCACGCAATCGACCGGACCATCGATATCGATGTACTGCGTCACATCGTGTCGAATGAACTGAAAATCCTGATCGCGAAGGTGAGCGATGTTGGCGAGGTCACCGGTGACCAGGTTATCAACGCCGATCACGGTGTGACCGCGCTTGAGCAGCGCTTCAGATAGATGTGAGCCGATGAAGCCGGCAGCGCCGGTGACGACCGTTTTGGGCAAGAAGACTCCGCTCGTGGATCCTAATACGCTACGCCGCGTTGGAAGAGGCCGCGGACCAGCGTCAGCCACATGATCTTGAGGTCGAGCGTGACCGACCAGTTTTCAATGTAGTAGAGGTCGTACTCGATGCGCTTTTCGAGTGACGTGTTGCCGCGCCAGCCATTGACTTGGGCCCAGCCGGTGATTCCGGCTTTGACCTTGTGGCGCAGCATGTACTGCGGGATGCGGTGCTTGAACTGCTCGACGAAGAACGGACGCTCGGGTCGTGGACCAACGATCGACATATCGCCTTTGACTACGTTCCAGAACTGCGGCAGTTCATCGAGATCCAGTTTCCGCAGCCAGCGCCCAACCGATGTCGCGCGCGGATCGTCGTCACCCGCCCACACCGGGCCGGTGTCGTCCTCGGCGTCCTGCTGCATCGATCGAAATTTGAAGACGGTAAAGGCCTTGCCGTCGAGTCCCATGCGTTCCTGCTTGTAGAACACTGGACCCGCCGACGTGAATTTCACCAGCGCGGCGATGATCGCGAAAGGAATCGCCAGCAGCACCATGGCCGCCGTGGACAGCACGATGTCGAGACCGCGCTTCACCCAGGCGTTGAACCCCTGCAGTGGAATCTCGTTGATGTTGATGACCGGCAGCCCGTCGAGATCTTCGAGGCGTGCCCGAAGCGCGATGAACTGCAGGATGTCGGGCACGACCTTGACGTCGAGGAACTCGCGGCTGGTAACCTCCATCAGGTCGAGCAGCTTGGCGTGTTCTTCAAGCGGCAGCGTCACGTAGAGATGATCGACTCGCTCACGCTGCGCGATCTCGACCACCTCGGACAGCGTGCCGAGCAGCGGAAGTCCGCGATAGCCGATGTGATCGCCACCCGCGCGATCGTCGATGAACCCAACGACCTGGTAGCCAAGCTCGCGATGCTGGAGGATACGGTCGGCCACCATGCGGCCGAGATCGCCGGCTCCGGCGATGAGAATCCGTTTCAGGCCGATCCCTGCGCGCCAGCGGCGTTCGAGCAGTTCGCGTACTGCCTCGCGCGAGGCGTAGGTAAACATCACCGACAGCGCGAGGTACAGTCCCCAGACGATCTGTGAAACCTGGAATGCCCCCTGCGCGCGTGACGTTTCTGAGGCGTAGTACGCACCGACGTACAACGTCGACAGGACGCAGAACACAACCGCCAGAATGCTGCCGATGAGCACGGCGAAGAAGTCGTCCACGCGAGATCGACCGCGGCGCAACCGATAGACGCCTTGTAACCAGAACGCGAACGGCGTCAGCACAGCCACGAAGGGCAGCAGATTGAGGTACTGCTCGAGCGGCGGATAGCCGCGGGTCACCGGAATCAGCCCGCTTTCGAAGCGGATGCCAAATGCGAGCACGAAGGCCCACATCGCCAGGAGCGCGTCGCTGACGACGTAGAGCGCCACGAGCAGACGGTTATGCCGTCTCACCATTGCATTCCCACCGGCGCGGCCAGTGTGTCCTCGATGACTGCCTGCATCGCGGTCGCATGGCGATCGCGTGAGAACCGCTCCGCGCTTGCCCTGATGCGCGCCGCGTCGAACGAGAGCGTATCCATCCGTCGCAACGCGTCCACGAGTGACTCCGTCGTCGCTTCTGTGAAGAGCACGCCCGTCTCACCGTCGGTCACGGTTTCGAGCGCGCCGCCCCGCGCGAGCGCGACGACCGGCCGCCCACATGCCTGAGCTTCGACCGGCACGATCCCGAAGTCTTCCTCACCCGGCATGATGAGCGCACGGGCGCGCTGATATTCGCTACGCAGTTGCTCGTCGGACAATGCACCCAGAAACGTCACATCGGTTCCCGACTGGCTCTGCAATCGCTCGCGATCCGGACCGTCGCCGACGATGCGCAGCGGTGCACCGAGACGGCGGCACGCATCAATCGCAATTTCAATGCGCTTATACGGGACGAATGCGGACACGATCAGAAAGTGGCTCTCGGGTGAAACGGCGGCGGGCTGATAGAAGACCGTGTCAACGGGCGGATACACGATCGTGGCTTCGCGATTATAGTATCGCCGGATCCGCGCGGCAACGTATCGTGAGTTGGCGATGAATCTGTGCACGCGATGCGCGGTTGCCGCGTCCCACCGAGCTAATCGCGAAAGTACGGGGCGGTACAGCCAGCGGCTCGCCATAGCTCCCACCCGTTCCGGCCCGAAATACGCATCGAACTGATCCCACGCGTATCGCATCGGCGAGTGGCAATAGCACACATGACGAGCGCGCCCGGGAGCGACCACGCCCTTGGCGGCGCAGTGACTCGAGCTGATGACGAGATCGCACCCGTCGAGATCGAACTGTTCGATGGCCATCGGGAACAACGGCAAGTATCGACGATACTGCGAACGGGCCAGCGGCATGTGCTGCAAAAACGAGGTGTGGATCCGGTGCCGTTCGATCGCCGCTGACACCGACCCGCGCCAATGAAATAGGGTGTGGATATCGGCGTCGGGATAGAGGCCGCACACCACTTCGAGGACTTTCTCGCCGCCGCGCATTCCGGTCAGCCAGTCGTGGACGAGCGCGACTTTCATACGGTGACGACTTCGAGCGGCGCGCCGATACGTTTGTAGACCTCCAGAGTGCGGGCCACAGACCGTTCCCACGAGAACTCGCGCGATCGTTCGAGACCCTTACGACGCATGTCCTCGGCCCGCGCCGGATTCGTCAGCACGCAGCGCAGACCGTCCACGATTGAGTCGATGTCGTGCGGATCCACCAGCACGGCGGCATCGCCGACGACTTCAGGCAGCGACGACACGTTCGAGACGACCACCGGTGTGCCACTGGCCATCGCTTCGAGCGGCGGCAGACCGAACCCTTCGTAGAGCGACGGGAAGACGAAGACGGCGGCGAGTCGATACAGTACCGCGAGCTGATCGTCGGGCACGTAACCGAGAAAGCGCACGTGCTTGTGCAGCTTGTGGCGATGCACCGCAAGCCGCAATGCCGGCAGCTTGGAGATCTCGTCACCGATGATCAGCAGCTTCAGATCTTCGAGGTCGCCCGTCCGCAGCTCGCTGAACGCTTCAATCAGTCTGACCAGGTTCTTATGCGGCTTGATGTTGCCGACGTACAACAGAAACCGGTGATCGAGTTGATAGCGTTCGCGCACGCGCGCCACGGCATCCGGCGGCGGCGTCACCGAGAAGTGCGCGTCGATCGCGTTGTAGACGACGACGATCTTCTCGGGCGGGATGTTGAACAGGTGCAGGATGTCGCGCTTCGATGCGTCCGACACCGTCAGGATGCAGTCGGACCGGTGCGCCGCGGTCCACATCTGCGCCCGCGCATAGGCATACGCCATGCGGTTCGGCAGGTACTGCGGAAACATCAGGTGAATGCAGTCGTGGATCGTGACGACCGAGTTGCAGTGAATCGCCGCGGGCAGCACGTAATGTGGTGCGTGGAAAAGGTCCGGGCGCTCACGGCGCAGCACCCAGGGCACATGGATTTGCTCGCGAACGGAGTAATTGGGCGCCGGCTCGAGTACTGAGCGAAAGTTCGGCCCGAGCTGAGCCGCGACACCCAGGTCAGCCTCGGTGCAGAGCAGAACAAACTCCGTGTCGTGGTCGATTCGGGCAAGATGCCGCAGCAGATTGCGGATGTACGTGCCGATCCCAAAGTCGTGGAGCTTGCGCGCATCGATCGCGACTCGCATGTCGCCACAGATTTTACTGGCTTTGGGCTTTGCTTTAGGTTGGGAGTGGTTGGCAGTCGGGAGTTGGGAGTTGGGAGTTGAGCTAACGATCCCAACCCGGCCAGTTCATCCGATGGCGACGCCGAATGTCGCGGAGTACGCCTGGGTAGACGCCACTCTGACGCGCGGCCTCGCCAGCGGTTTCGACGGCTGCCCGAATCGGTGCAGCGTTGCTGGACAACGAGTCCATCCAGCCCTGACAGTTCAGCGTCGACGCCGCGTTGATGCGGATGCCGTTGGTCTCGAACACCGCAAACCACAGCCGATCACCACTCCGCGACGAGGACAAGACACAGGAGCCCGCGTACTTGTCCCAATAGGAGTCGAGCTGAGCGCTGTTGCGATCGGCCCACTCCATCACTTGCGCGTATGACTGTTCACCCTTCGCACGCGCCGAATCCGTCTCGCTCGGGCCACCCATGGCCTTGGTCAGCGCGGTCAGCGGGGTTTGAGAGCTATTGCCACTCACCTGGCCATCCAGCAGATCGGTCGCGTGATCGATCGCCACTGCGAAGGCGAGCCCCTGGCCGGCCTGGGTCGCAACGGCCAATGAATTCACCCCGATGACCGACCCGGACCGATCGACGAGCGGTCCGCCGCTGTTGCCGGGATTGATCGCCGCGTCGGTCTGGATCAGCGTGATGTTGCCGATCTGCCTTACCGCGCTTACGATGCCGCGGGTCACCGTATTCGAGAGCACACCGAGCGCCGACCCGACGGCGATGACCTCCTGCCCGACACGGGCGTGGCCCACCGAGCCCATCGTCAGCACCGGCTGACTCGGGTTCGCACCGTACACCTTGAGCAACGCGAGATCGCTGCCGGTCGAAACGGTCTGCACCTGTGCGTTGTAGGTCGCGTTGCCCACCTGCAACGTCACCGACGTTTGTCCCTGGATGACGTGGGCGTTGGTCAGTACTTGATCGGGCTTGATGAAGAAGCCGGTTCCGCGCGAGGGTCCCGCAGTGATCGACGCGACAGCGGGAAGGATACGGCTCACGACGTCTTCGAGAGACGCGGTCGCGGGTGGATCCGGTGTGGTTGGTGCAGACTCTGTCGGTGTGTCCACCAGCGCTGGCGCGGCGTCGGCGACAGGCAGCGAGACTTGTGCCGCGCGAGCGGAGGTTGTCGCGGCTGCTGTTGCGGGGACAGGTGCGCTCTGACGCAGCAGGTACAGTGCGACGATCCCGCCAGCGACGATCACCAGCAAGCTCAGAAATACGATGTGATGCCAATCCTGACGAGGCGGTGCGGGCGGCTGCGGTGCGCCGATCGGCGCGTCAGCTGGCGTTTCCGCATGCTGAAACCCGCATCTGCACTCGTCGACACGTCTCGGCACGCGACGGCCGCACGACGGACACGTCCAGGAGGTGTTGGCTGAGCCGGGTTGCTCCATGATCGCTTGCGGAGACCGGGCTCGAACAGACCTCGCCTCCGTCTACGAGTTATCGGGTAGTTCGCCGCGGACCTTCAGGTAAGTACGCAGCCACGGCAGCCATGCCGGATGATGCTTTGCATAGAAGGCGAGCTGACTGCGCCGATACGCTGCTCCGGTCGTCGCGCCGGCGGATCGTCCGCGCAAGTGCTGGATTTCAACGTCAGCGACAAAGAGCACCGTTCGCCCACGCGTGCGCACCGATGCACAGAGATCCACATCCTCGGTGTACAGAAAGAAGCGTTCGTCGAGGAGTCCAGCCGCTTCCAGATCAGCGCGGCGAATCAGCAGGCAGGCGCCGCTTACCCAATCGACCGCGCGAGTGCGACGCGTCATGCGATCGACCATCGTGACGATCGGTGGCACGCCTCGGTCGTTTCCGACGACGAGCACTTTCTGTCTCAGCTCTGTGAGCGGGGCAATCATCGACCCAAATGACAGCTCGGCTCGCCCCTCGCCATCCACGATGCGCGGTCCGACGATCGCGACCTCGCGATGCGCATCGAGATGCGCCACCAATCGATCGATGGCTCCCGGCCGGACACTCGTGTCGGGATTGAGCAGTAACACGAGCTCGGACGCCGACTCGCGAATGCCGCGATTGTTGGCGGCAGCAAATCCCAGGTTACTGTTCGATGGAATTACTCTGACGCGTGGCCACGACGAACGAACCTGCGTCACCGTGTCGTCGGTGGAGGCGTTGTCCACGACGACGATCTCGTGCGTGGTCGCTGGTGGCGGGTCGGTCAGCGACCGCAAGGCGCGGTCGATGTCGCGTGCCGAGTTGTAGGTGACGACGACGATCGTGAGGCGCGGGGCAGCGGTCGTCATTTCGCGCACGCCAGCAGTACCTGCAACGTACGGCGCGCGCACTCATCCCACGAATATCGCTCGACCTGCGCTTTGCCGGCTTCGACGAGACGGTGTCGCACGATCGGGTCTTCGAGGACTCGTTCGAGGGCGGTCGCAATCATCGATGGCTCGGGCTGTGGAACGTACTCCGCCGCGGGACCATAGATCTCGCGACCGATCTCGGTATCGAGCACGACCACCGGAATGCCGCCGGCCATCGCTTCGAGTGGAGTGAGCCCGAACCCCTCGTACTCCGACAGAAAGGCAAACGCCGATGCCCGTGCGTACAGCGACGAGAGCTCGGCGTCGGACACGTATTGCCGCGCGCGAATCCGATCGCGAGCATCGGAGCGCGCAATGAGCGCATCAACGTCGATCGCCGGTAGCGTGCGGTTGTCGCCGACAATCTCGAGCCGCGCAGTGGGATGATGCGCCGCCAGTCGTGAAAACCCTTCGATCAATTCCGGAACGTGACGACGGTTGAACAACGAACCGACGTAGAGCACGAGCGGCTCACGCGCCGCCTGCGTCCGCAGTGTGGTCGTCCCGAGATAGATCACGTCCACGCGCGACTGATCCAGGCCGAGATATCGAACCGCTTCGCGTTTGGTGAAGTCTGACTGCGTGAGGACGCGTGCCGCGCGTTTGGCGCTGGCCTTCGTCAACATTCGGCGACGCACGCCTTCGCGCCAGGAGAACCATTCGGGGTGCGCGAGGAACGAGACGTCGTGCACCGTCAGCACGACGGGCACGGGACTGGTCAGCGGCGCGGTGTAGGCTGGCGCGAACAGGACGTCGGCGCGCGCTTGTCTGATTAGCCTCGGCAGCACCAGCTGTTCCCACATCGTCCCGTGTCCACTGGACGACAGCCGCGACACGGTGAGCGGTGCCCAGCCTCCGTCCGAATGGTTGTCGGGGGAGCAGAGGATGAATTCGTGCGCGGCTGCGCCGGGGAGTCTGGTCCACGCCGAAAGAATCTGCGAGAGATATCGGCCGACGCCGGTCGGCTTGCCGGTGAGCTCGCGCGCATCGATGGCGATTCGCATCGCGGTCAGCGCGCTCCTCGACGGGCAACGGCATCCCGATAGGCCTGTGCGAGTCTGGCGGCCGTCCCTTCCCAGGTGAACGCTTTCGCCCGCTCGAGGCCTGCGCACGCCAGGTCGCGTGCCGTCGCCTGGTCTCCAGAGAGACGATCGATGACCGATGCCCACTGCTCAACATCGTCGGGTTCGATGAGGAGTCCGCCCTGTGCGACCACTTCCGGCAACGACCCGCGATTGGAAGCAACCAGTGGCACGCCGGCCGACATGGCTTCGAGTGCTGTCAGTCCGAAGCCCTCATCGAGCGACGGGAGCAAGAGCATGCGAGCCCCCGTGAACAGTGCTTCACGCCGTTCGTCGGGGACATAACCGACATATTGGACGATGTCTTTCAGCGGCGGCTGCGAGATGCGCGC
>DATCXH010000887.1:0-4602 GCA_036565925.1 Vicinamibacterales bacterium | reverse complement strand
GGCAGCGGATCGAGTTGCAGCAACTCGACGAGGTGCGCACCTGGGACGGTCACCGTCATCGCCTTCGCCGAGCCTCCATATACCGTCACGCGCCTGACGGATTCGTGTGATGACGAGGGAAGCGCCCGTGCCGCGGCTTCGATGTCACGCACCAGCAGCACCAGCGTCGTCGTCCCGGGATCCTGCACGCGCATCGGGTGCGGCTTGCGATCGATGTTGCGATGTTCGACCGGTTCGACCAGGAGTGGCGTCGCCGGCGGTACCGCGCCCGGCACCGTCGCGTAGGTGAATCGCATTTGCGATCGCGGGGCCTGCCCACCGTGCAGCTCGTAATGCCAGGCCTCCTCGTCCCAGGGATACGTATCGCCCTTGTCGGGCGGCGGCGCTTTCAGTCCAAGCGCTGCGTAGAACTTCATGACGGCGTCGACGTTCTCGACGATCGGGCTGAACGAACGAGCGCCGATGACCAGCGAACCGTGTTCGCTCGGCGCAGGAGACTGCATCGAGGCCGGAACGGGAACGACAAGGGCTATAGCGGCAACGAGAGTGAGCACACGCATCAGTGTGTCATCGCGTACACGAGCACGTTGATCGCAACGCGATATCCGTCAATCGAGAATTTGTAGAAGTATCCCGGATCTTCACCTTCGCGCTCCCACGAGTCGCTGACGTCGGTGTTGTGCGTCATGAAGACCATCACCCGGCCATTGGCATCCGCGATCCCGCGCGCGTGCACTTGCGCGCTGTCGGCGCCCCGCTCCGAGGTTTGTCCGCTGCCGATCCAGATGCCGGCGGCTGGAATCTGCGGCACGCCCTCGAGATCGAACATCGTGTGATAAATCGGATGCGTGCGCGGCAGATCGACGATGGCGTACTGGTCGGCCGGGAAGACCTTGCGAATCTCCGCTTCCCAGACATCCCAGGCGTAGGAACCCCAGAAGTCATCGACCCAGAGGAAGCCACCCTTCAACAGATAACTGCGGAGCCGGGCGGCATCGTCGGCGGTGAAGAACAGTCTGCCCACCTCCTGCATGATGATCACGGGGCACTGGAACAACTCATCGCTGGTCAACTGGACGATCAGGTGACGTGGCTGGTTTGGCGCATCAAAGGCCACATCGATATTGGTCAGCTCTGACACCCGGATCGACAAGTCGATATCCGCGAGCGGGTAGTCGGTGAGCCAGTTGCCGCCGTCGCCGCGCGGGTGCGGGCGATACACGGCGCGACAGTAGTGGAACTTGGCGTCGTAATCGCTGGGCCGCGCCAGGTGGGCCTGGGGGCTCGTGTCGCCGTAGCGACCGAATTGCGCCGCCGCGACGCTGGCGATGAATAATGCTGCGGACGCCAGGACAACAGTCCGGAGCCTCATCGGCATACTGTAGCCGAACAATGGATTTCATACTCAGCCGCGCGCTCGAGACAGGGTCGCCTGACGATCTGCAGGCCGTCAGCGACTGGTGGTCGTCGGGTCTGCATACCCGCGACGTTGATCCCATAGTCGCGCGAACGCTGGTTGACCGCGGCGCGACGTTGACCGTGCACGCCGCCGCGGGGCTTGGCTTCACCGATCCTCTCTCCCGAATGCTCGATGACGATCCGTCGCTCATCGACGCGAAAGGTTGCGACGCGTGCACTCCACTGCATTTCGCTCGCGACGTCGCGACCGCACGACTGCTGCTCGAACGCGGCGCACGCATTGAGGCGCGGGACGAAGACCACGACTCCACACCCGTGCAATGGCTGATTCGCGACGGGCAGGACGTCGTGCGCTTTCTCCTCGACCGGGGCGCAACCCCGGATATCTTCCTGGCGTCCGCACTCGGCGATCGCGAGCTCGTCGCGCGGCTCATCGACGCGAATCCGCGTTGCGTCGGGTATCGCATCGGGCGAGCACCGGACTTCCCGCCGCTTGGCTACAACAACCGAGGCGGCACGATCTATCAGTGGACGCTCGCGTTCAATTCGTACGCGCATCAGATCGCGCTGCTCAATGGACACGCCGACGTCTTCGACCTGCTGTGGGCGAAGAGCGACGACACGACGCGACTGCTCGTATCGTGTGTGCTCGGCCGGCGTGCCGATGCCGAAGCCATTGCCGCTCGTCATCCGGGGATCGTCGCGTCGTTGCCGCCCGAAGATCTCGAGCTGCTGCCGAAGTACTGCTGGGAGACCAACACCAACTACGACGCCGTGAAGCTGATGCTCGACCTCGACTTCCCGATCACCCAGACCGAGCGGAGTCACGGATACACCGCGCTCCATAACGCGGCTTGGGCGGGCTCCGGCGACCTTGTTGATTTGCTGATTGCGCGCGGCGCGCCGGTGGATATCGTTGACCCGACGTATGACGCCACGCCGCTTGGCTTTGCCATGCACGACTGCCTCGTCGCGAAGCGTCATCCGGAAGGCGAGTTCGGTCGCGTTGCGAAGTCGCTGATCGAGGCAGGGAGTCCGTGGGATGCCCTCGACTACCCGACCGGCGACGCGCGTCTCGACGATGTGTTCATGGAGTATCTGCCGCATCGCATCGACGGCGCGGCGATTCTTGGCGATGAGCCACTCGTGCTCCGATTGCTCGGCGAACATCCGTCCACCGACGATCTTGCGCTCGCTCTCGCCGGTGCGGCGAAAGGCGGCCACGTCGCGTTGTGTGGAAACCTGATGTCCCGTGGCGCCGGGGTGAACATGGTGGCGGGACGTGATCGATCGACGCCGCTGATACACGCGCTCAGAGGATCGACGGCGCCAGCATCTGGCGAGATCGTTCGCATGCTCATCGACGCTGGGGCCGATGTGGGCGTCAGGAATCGTTACGGCACACTGGCCTTACACGCGGCGGTCGGAGGTGGTGCGAGTCTCGAGACGATCCGCCTGCTGCTGCGCTCGGGCGCGTCCGCCCATATCGACATCAAGAATCAGTTCGACTTCACGCCGGCGTCGATTGCCGCCGAGAAAGGTCGGCACGACGTCGTGGCGCTGTTTCGCGAGTAACCCGCGTGCGTGTCGCGCCAGCCGCTGAAATGCGGGCATGATGCTCGTGACACTCGACACGCCAACACCGACCAGCAGCGCGATCGCGACGATGTCCCACAGCGGGCGATAGCGATACAGGAACGCGAAGTCGAGACCGTGAAGGCCGTGGTAGCCCCAGCGGTTGGCGCGATCGAGGCGCTCGGCTTTGTAGATCTGTCCTGGTCCCCCTGCATCGAGATGCGCAGCCGCCGTGGCGGATCCTTGAACGCCGCGGTCGCTTCGGCCGGCGTCACTCGAATGGTGGAGAGATCGAGCGGAGGCAGTCGCATCAGCCGCTCGCCAGCCGTCAGGTGCGGCACGCCGGCGTACATCAGGATGACGCCGGAGATGCACCATGCCACGAACACGGCGCCGACGGCGATTCCGAGCCATGGGTGCGAGTAGATCAGGAGCTTTCGGCAATCGAGGAGTTTGCGAATGCGCATCCGTAATTGAGCGCGAATTATGTCAGAAGCGAATTGACGAGTCTTGGATTCTGCATCTCGAGACGAGCCACAGTACAATCCCGCTTCCCGCATTTTTAGTCGGGCACGTCCTTGTGGACGTGCCGATGCGGCATGTTCTGTGAGGACGTGCCGAGCCCACGATCAAGGAGGAGTCGTTGTGGTGAAGAAATTGGCGTTGGTCACACTCTGCGTCGCGGCGCTCGGCAGCAGCGCCTGGGCGCAGGATGCGAAGGCGGTGATCGCCAGCGCGAAGAAGGCGTTGGGCGATCCAACATCGATCACGTATTCAGGATCGGCCAAGGACGTGTCGTTCCAGCAGTGCGGGGCGAACAAGACGCAGATGAATTGCCAGGGGACGCACGATCCGATGCGCCCGATCGACAACTACGTGCGCGTCATCGACCTGAGCGCGCCCACGTCGCGTCACACGGGTGACACGAACAACATCGGGCCCGGTGGCTCGACGACGATCACGCCCGGCAAGTTCTTTCAACAGACCCCGCCGCAGGCCGACACTCCTCAAGCATGGGCGCAAGCGGTGGATCTCTACGTTACGCCGTGGGGCTTCCTGAAAGGCGCCGAGGCGAACAATGCGACTGTCAAAAAGGACGGCAAGTACACTGTGCTGTCGTGGAGTCCCGCGGTCAAGGCGCCGTCGGGCAAGGCCTACACGGTCAATGGCTACCTGAACGGCCAGAACCAGATCGAACGCGTCGAGACCTGGCTGGGTGAAAACATCATGGGCGACATGCACATCGTCGCCACCTACTCAGGATGGAAGGATTTCGGCGGCGGCGCGATGGCGCCGGCGAAGATCGTCCAGACGCGCGGTGGCTGGCCGTTCTTCGAGGTCAACGTCACCAGCGCGAAGCTCAATCCCCCCGATCTTGCCTCGATCGCGCCGGCACCCGCACCACCGGCCGGGCGTGGCGGCGGTCCCGGTGGCCCCGGCGGTCCTGGCGGCGCGCCCGCGATGACCGTGACCACCGAGAAGCTTGGTGACGGACTCTATCGACTGACGACCGGCCCCGGCAGCTACGACTCAGTCGTCGTCGAGTTCAAAGACCACGTGATGATGCTCGAAGCCGGCCAGTCGCAGGCTCGTGCGGCCGCGTACGTC
>DATCXH010000968.1:0-5409 GCA_036565925.1 Vicinamibacterales bacterium | reverse complement strand
TTGGCGGGGATTCGATCCGGCAAGCCGCTCGCCGAACTGAAAGAGACCATTACCCTGGACCGCTACAAGGGATGGGCGAATTACGAACGCCTCCGTCGCATGAACGTCGAGGCCGCGTACCTGAACCTGACCAATCAGTAGAGTTTCCTCGGCGTCTTCTGAATCTGAATTCATCGAGGATTCACGGCGATTTCAGGCGGTCGCGCGTCCTAAAAATGGGGATGCGTTTAACCCACGACTCGGGACGAAATCTGGCGCCCGCCCTGTCGCGGCACCGGCTCGAGAGTTTCTTCGTCCTCGCCTGTTCGGCTGGCGCAATGGCCGTGGTCTACGGTCTGGATCGGTGGACCAGCTTGCCCGCCATCCAGCACCTCTATTACTTCCCTATCGTCTTCGCAGCGATCACGCTCGGAATGACGGGTGGAATCGGCGCCGCCGCCGTGGCGATCGTTCTCTATCACCTCGCGAACCCGCAGTTCGCGACACTGCGTTACGAAGAATCAGACTTCTTGCAGATGGCGGTCTTTCTCGCGGTTGGAATCGTGGCCGCGCGTCTCGCGGAAGACACTCGACGACTGCGACGTCTGGCCATGACAGACGACCTCACCGGCCTTCATAACCTTCGCTCATTCGAGCTGGAGCTGAACCGGATCATGCGAGAGGCGCTGGCGCGACGGCAGCCCGTGGTGTTGATGGTCATGGATGTCGACCGGCTCAAAAGCCTCAACGATGGGTATGGTCATCTGGCCGGAGCAGAGGCTGTGCGCACGGTCGGCCGACTCGTCGCCGAGTGCATGCCGCCTGAGGCAGTCGCGTGCCGTTACGGTGGCGATGAATTCGTCATCGCGTTGCCGAACCACACCGTGTCGACGGCATCAGTCGTGGCCGACACCTTGCGCGCCACTGTGCACGCCGCTGCGCCCGAACTTGCGGGCCAACGGTTTCCCCAGGGGACGCTCTCAATCAGCATCGGCCTCGTCGTTCGTGAGTTCAACGATCGGCTGATCGACATCTCGCGCCAGACCACCGACGAACTCGGTGAGCCACTGTTCCGCGCCGCTGACGAAGCGCTCTATATCGCGAAGCGAGCGGGCCGGAACCAAGTGCATGTCGGCAACAGCGTCTCCGGCCCGATTCGCACAACGTCGCAGTTCAATGCCTCATGATGGGCGCTCTGTTGCTCCGTGTTGCTTGCCCCGCCGTAGCCTTGGCAAAGGCGGAACCCGTCACCTCAGCGTTCACCGTTGCCTGGCGCTCAGAAATCCACTTGCGCGCTGAACTTCACGAAGCGCGCCTGCAGCACGCTCGTCGGCCGCAACCATGTCGTGGTCGTCGGCGAGAACGTCTGGTTGTAGGTCAGCACCGCATCCGAGTTCACCAGGTTGTAGACGTCGAAGCCGACCGTTGTCCGTGAGCGTCCGAACCGCAGGATCTTCGCGAACCGCATATCGATCTGGTTGACCCGCTCGCCGTAGAGTGTTCCCGGCTCGATAAGGTTCACCGTAATCGTCTGGCTCCCAAGACCCGCGAACGGACGATTCAGTCCGACGGTCGCCGAGTTCGGCGCAGTCCAATTCGCAGCGAGCTGACCGCCGGGATCGCTGCGTAGTGTGCCGGACACCTGCACGTCCACCTTCGGAATCGTGTACGAGCCCAACGCGGTCGCACGCGTGACCCAGCCGCTCGAGGTGTCGCACCACGGATTGGTCGGCGACTGCGCAAGGATCACTGTCCATTCCGGAACGATGCTCCTCACGTCGCAGTAGTCGTTGGTGTTTGTTCCGCTGTTGAACCCACCCTGCACCACCAGGCCGTTGCGCATGCGGGCCGTGACGTTCAAGTTGATCGAGTTGGCGACCTGCGTCCAATCGCCAACGTTCGACGAGAGCGTCTGGAAGTTGTCGTTCAACCGCAGCGCCGCCTCCGGTGTGACGTTGTAGAGGCCATCGAGGACGCCGCCGCCACCTCCCGGCAGCCGGGAGTCCGTGGGAATCGTCACACCGAACAGCGTGTGGTCTGCCGCCGATCGCACGCGGTTGTCGGTAACCAGTGAGTTGACGAGCCAGCGACGCTGATAGCCCACTTCGACCGCCACGCGTGGCAACACTTCGTGCTGCACCGACACGCCGTACTGCCAGTCGCCTGAACGCACGCCCCACCCCGATAACAGCCCCGGGTCCAGTGTCGAGTCGAAGACCTGCGTGCCGAAGTTCGCGCTCGCGTTCGGCCCGCAGACATCACCACCCGCCGCACTGAGATCCTGTGCGGCTGCGTTCTGCAGATTGCAGTCGGCGATGTAGTTGCGATTGGTATCGGTCCAGGTCCTCGTCGTGGTCGTCGAGAGTCGGCCGGTTGGATTGAGCGCGATGAACAAGCCGCCGTTCTGCGCCGCCTCGAGATACCGCCCGAAGTTGAACTTCACCGAGGTCTTGCCGGTGCCGAACAAGTCGTACGCGAGTCCACCACGCGGCCACAGGTCGTGATAGCCCTCAACGCCGGTCGTGCGCGGATACGTCACCTCCGTCGGGAAGAATCGAACCGGTCCGACCGTCTGCTCCGGGAAGTAGCTCCACGCATGGTCATAGCGGAGCGCTCCCTGCACCGTCATGCGTCCGAGCGTCCACTGCTCCTGTGCAAAGAACGCATCGAAGCGCACCGACTGGAAGATCTGGAACCGGTTGATGTTCAGCGTGATCTGATCGGGAATGGCGTTGTTGGTGCGGTAGTTGATGTACTGATCGTTCCCGAAGTTCTTCCGCTGATCGATGAGCAGCCCGCCCTGATAGCCGAACTTGATGTTGTGGCTGCCGGTGACGAGCGACGCGGCGGCGTTCCACGAGTTGTTCCAATTGATGTTCGAGAACCAGTTCACCGACCGGTAACTCAAGTTGGGAATGTTGCCGTTGTCGGCGCAGCTCGGCGCGCACTGCTCGGTGATGCGAATCAGATGTTCGGTCTCGAGGCCGGGAATCTGTCCGCCGCCGTAGCGGCTGAAGTACATGCCAAACCCCGCTTCGAGGAGGAGCCGATTGTTCACCGGCGAGGTCCACTTCGCCTGCGACACGCGGTTGCCGTAATCGCGATACGCCGCAGTCTCGGGAGCCGCAGTCGCAGAAGCCGACGGCGTGGGCGCGGCGGTCGATCCGGCGAAGATCTCGCCATCGCCTGATTTACGACACGCGCTGCCCGAGTATCCCGGCGCAGCGCCGCCTTCACACGGGCGCTGCATGTCCCAGAAGATCGTGAATTTGTTTCGCGGCGTTGCCTGCGTCGTCAGCCTGAGCGCAGTGATGCGATACGACGCCGCCACCACCGCTGGCCGGCTCGTGTCAGCGACGTACGTCCACTTCGTGGGGTCGCCGGCATTCCGGTTCGCGAACATGCCCGGCACCGTACGCTCGCTGCCTTCCTCGCGCAGGTTCGCGTAGAACCACATGCGGTCCTTGGCGACAGGCCCACCGATACCGAGGTTGAAGTCCCACACCTTTCTGTACTCGCCAGGCGTCGTCAAACCGCTTTGCCGCAATTCGTCTGAGTAGTTGCTGCCGATCATGCCGCTCGTGGAACCCGAGCCGAAGAACGTTCCGCGGACGGCGTTTCCGCCTTCTTTCGGCAGCACGTTGAGCGACGGTCCGCCGCCTTCGCTCTCACCGAGACCGCCCGAGGTGATCATCGCGATCTCGCGCGCGTTGGCGACGTCGGCGATGTACGACGACACACCGGCGCCGTTGAATGCGGATCCAACGCTGATGCCGTCCACGTTGACGCGACCTTCATTCGATCGACCGCCGAATCCGCCGAACACCACCATGCCGGGCACCACCTGGACGTCGGTCGGCGCACCGGCCTGATTCACGCTGTTCGGAATCAGCTGAATCAGGTTGTTGTACGAGCGTGACGAGGGAATGGCGCTGATGATGTCGTTGTCGAGCACCATCTGTCGCTTGATGCTCTGCACATCGACGATGGGCGACTCGCCGGTGACGGTGATCGTCTCGGTGAGCTCACCGACGCGAAGGTCGATGTTGATCGTCGCCGTGAAGGATCCTTCAAGTGCGACGCCCTCACGTTTCACGGTTGAGAACCCCGACAGTGAGTACGTGACGGTGTACGCTCCCGCTCGAAGATCCACGATCCGATACTGACCGTTGCCATCGGTCGTCGCGGTCCGCACCTTCTCGATCAACGCGGAACTCGATGCCTCGACAGTCACACCGGGCAGTACCGCACCCGATGTATCCCGTACTGTTCCGGTGATGGACGCTTGCGCGAAGGCGCTGGGAGCAGCCGCCAACAACCCCGCAAGGACCAGTGATACCGCCCCGGGTATGCGCATGACGCTCCTCCGATGGGCGAGCCCCCGCGGACCCGCCGCTCTGTGTTGTGAAACTGCGCGATTGTTGCAGGAGACGGTCGCCGCAAACAGCAAAAAACCGTCAAGAACGGCGGCGGATTACGAGGAAACAGGCTAGAATCCCGCGCATGCGAACCTTTGTCTTGATGGCGTTGCTTCTATCGGTGGGATCGGCCCTGCATGCTCAGGAGCCGGTGGTCGGCGTGAAGGATCCCGAGTCGTTGTTCAAGGATCCGGACGCGAAATTGAATCGGAACAAGCAGGCTGCGCTGCACATCATGCGCGAGTTGTTGCAGTGTGGGCAGTGGGATCGTGCCGGCGAATGGCTGACCAAGGCGTATCACCAGCACAACCCGAACGCCGCCTCGGGCCTCGATGGCGTCGTCACCTTCTTCACGAAGGTGATGAAGGTAAAACGGGTGGACAAGTGCGACAAGCTCACCACGGAAGTCGTCGCCGTGGTCGCAGACGATGACTATGTGACCGTGGTGATGCCGCGCAAGTATCCCGATCCGCGTAAGGCCGGCGCCGAGTACTACACCACGTGGTTCGACATGTGGCGATTCGTCGACGGCAAGGCCGACGAGCACTGGGATCCGGCGACAATCAATCCGCCCGCGCCCACGAAATAGTCGTTCGTCCGTGGTGCCTGGTTCCTGGTCCGTCCTGAGTCGGTGGTCCTCGGGACGGACCAAGAACCAAGGTCTAAGCACCAAGGACTACCGTACGATCTGTTCCACGAGTTGAGCGTGTGTGCAGACAGCGTCCGTCGGCGCAACGTCGGCGGCGGTGAACACCTGTCGCAGTTCGCACTCGCCGCCGCCCGCGACCTCCAGAAATTTGCGCGTGAGTTCGATCGCTTCCTGCTTCGACGCCGCTTCCAGAATCGCAAAGCCGGCAACCAGCTCCTTCGACTCCGTGAATGGTCCATCAGTCACGGTGGTCTTTCCGTTAGCGCGACGAACACGCGCTCCCTTTACGCTCGGAAGGCACCCCTCCGTCGAGACCAGCCAGCCACCCTTCATCCCCTCTTCGATCAGCTCCTGCATGCGCGT
>DATCXH010000737.1:0-4084 GCA_036565925.1 Vicinamibacterales bacterium | reverse complement strand
TCGCGCATGTTCTGGATCGTGTAGCCGTTGTCGTCCTTGATCTCGCCGATGAAGTCGATCAGCGTACGCAGCGCGCCACGGCGTTTGGCGAGCGCGAGCTCGCTGCCGGGAATCTTCACCGCCACCGGGACGAAGTACTCGGCGCTGTTCAACTTGAAGAAGTTCACTTCCAGCGCAATCGTGATCTCGGTGACCGGGTTGTCGAGCATCAGCGCGTCTTCGAGCTGACGCTCCTTGTCCGAGGCCGAGAAATTGCCGAAGGACTTGTCACCGTAATAGCCCTGGCGGAACGTCAGCGCTGCCGACGCGTACTGCGTGTTGTTCAGGCTGACCTTGACGCGGCGGTACTTGCCGTCGGTCGCCTGGTGCGTGCTGTAGTAGCCGATGATGTAGTAGCTGGTGACCGCCTGCGTGGCTTGCACGATGCCGAGCGACAGGTCGTTGTAATCGAACATCGCCTTGCCGCCGGTGTCCTTGGCCAGCGCGTAGAGCGTGTCCTGCGAGCGCTGGAAGTTGTTCATCATCTGGTTGGCCGCGGCGCCGGTGAACATGGCGAGACCACCCGGTGAGCGCTGAGTGGCGTCGCCGAGCGGCGGCGTCGCCACGAGACCGCGCGCGTCGATCGGGTTGAGCGTGACGTTGGCGCGAATCGCGGCGTTGATCGTTGCGCGCAGCTGGGCCTGATTGTCGGTGCCGTTGAGACGCATGCCGCTGGCGAAGTAGAGCAACGTCTTCTGCTCGGGCAAGCCCTTCAGCATGCTGACCGCGGTCTGCAGCGCGGCGAGCTGACGATCGGTGTTGAAGATATTGAACTCGGCGTCGTTCTGCCCGAAGGCGGTCCCTTCCGGATTGTCGGGGATGCCGTCGTTGTTCTGGTCGTCGCCGTAGATCAGGATGCCGATGACTTTGCGCAGCTTCTCTTTGTTGTCGGTGAAGTCGTTCTTCACCGACACCGCGCCGTTCTGGAAGGCCATGATCGCGACCAGGTCGGACCTGGTCATCTGCGTGTTGATGAACTTCAGTGCGTTGGTGTAGGCGCGGATCGAATCGGCCGGCGGCATGTTCGAGCCGTCGAAATAGAGCACGATCAGCCGCTTGTCCTGATAGCGGATGTCGCCGGAGGGCGGCGATGAGATCTGTGTCTGCACCGTCGGCGCGACGGTGGTCGCGGTGGTGGCTGGTTTCGCGGTGAGCGGAACCGGCGCCTGCGTATCGGCGGCTTGCGGTGGGATCTCGGTCGCGAGCCGCTGGAATTCGACGAACGCGATGTCCTGAGGCTGGCCATCCTCGGTGATCACGAAGTCCTTGGCGGTGAGCCCCTCGATCGGCTTGCCGTCCTTGTCCTTGACGAACACCGACTGCACGATCAACCGCGTCGTCGCTTTGAACGTCGCCTGTGGTGTTTGCGTCTGGGGCTGTTGTTGCTGCGCCAGACCGACCGCGGCACACAACATGACGAGACTGACGACACGGAAGGCACGGGCGCGCATTACCACCTCATTCTCAGGCTGGTTTGAATCCGCCGCATCTCGTTGGCTGCACTCGGCAGACCGAACTGCTGATTGCCGATCAACGTGTTCACGCTCGAGAACGTCACGGAGTTGAGCACGTTGGTCGCGTCGATACGGTAGTCGAGATTGACCCGGCTGCCCCACGGGAACGTCCGCGTGATACCGGCGTTCACGACGAACTGCTTCGGTCCTCGCGCGGAATTGCGTCCGGCATTTCCCCATTCGCCGGCAGCCGGCGCCGTGTATGCGGCCGGATTCAAGTAGTACCCCGCCGGGGCATTCGTCGACACGCCGGTCAACGACGCCCGGATCGCACCGGTATAGCCGGTGCCCGGAACCGCGGCGAGATAGTACGGCGTCAGCGGCAGACCGCTGCCCGTGGTCATATTGCCGCTCAACGTCCAGTTCTTGAAGAGCGCACCCCGCCAGCCGTCAACGAGGGCGCCTCCGGCGACGCCGACGCCGGTCGTGTACTGGAAGCTGGCGGTCACCTGATGACGCTGATCGAATGAGGACGGTCCCCATTCCGCGTCGAGATCGAGCCAGTTCTGCGCGAACACCGAGCCGGCCAGATTCGCACCCTGGAACGAGGCCGCATCATCGTCGGCCTTGGCCAGCGTGTACTGCACCGTCGCGGTCAAACCGTTTCGCAGACGGCGGCGCACCTGCAGTTGACCCGCGTGACGCGACGAACTGCCATTCGAGGTCAGGAACACGAATCCCGCCGGGCATGTTGGACACGGGTTCACCGCGCCGGACGGATAGGTGTTGGGCAGGAACTCCTGAATGAGGTTCGTCCCGTGCGTGCCCAGATATGTTGCGTTCACCGTCAGTGACGCCGGCAGATCGCGCTGCACCGATGCCTGCCAGTTGTGCGACGCGCCGATGGTGAAGTTGGGATCGACGGCGAAGGTGTTGCCGAGACCTGTCGCGGGTGTGACGAATCCTCGGGCGAGTGTGAGCGGATTCGCCGCGCTGTTGGCGATGCTGAACGCGTTCGAGAGCGGCGGTTGCTGCGCGAGCAGCGTCGTGATCGACTGATAGACGCTTGTGTTGCGATAAACGCCGTAGGCGGCCCGTACCACCAGCGACGAACCGGGAATCGGGCGCCATGCCAGCGCGAGCCGCGGCTGAATGCCGCCTTTGTCGGGTTGCATCAGCGAGCTGGCATATCTGTCACCAGTCACCGACCCAGTCGGATTCGATGCCAGCACCGGCTGCGCCGCACTGAAGTCAGACGCGACGTCGAGATTCACCAGGCGATTCTGCAGTTCGGTCAGTGGCGCCTCGTATTCCCAGCGCACGCCGGCCGTGACGGTGAACGACGGACCGATACGCCAGTCGTCAGTGAGGTAGGCGTCGTACGACAACCCGCGGAAATATTTGTCGGCATTGCCGAACGCGATCGATGCCGTCGACGGCGTGCCGAGCAGGAAGTCGGCGAAATCATGGCCGGTCGCCGCACCGGTGAACGCGAATGCGCCGCGCGGATTCTGCTGCGACAGGATGTCGATCAGGTGGCGACGGACATCGCCGCCGATGGTGAAGTTGTGCCGTCCGCGGAAAAGAAAGACCTCTGCGCCACCGGCGTGTGTCATCACGTCGTTTTGTTGTGGCAGGGCATCTGAGAGGCCCGCGACGCTCGAGAACGACAACGACGGCGGCCCCCAATTGATTGGGTCCTGGTTGTTGCCCGTGATGCCGGCGTCGCCCGACACGTTGACGCGGTTAGCAAAGAACGGCGTGACGCTCGTCGACTGCTTCGTGAACTGATAACGCGTGCGCATCTGCAGGAATTGCGAGACGCGCCGATTCCAGTTCACCGCAATGTCAGTGTTCGCGGTCTGCGTACGATCGATGAAGTGAAAGAGCGACGTCGATTCGCTGGTGACCCGCGCGTATTGTCCGCTGCCGAAGACCTGATTGCGCTGGTTGACAATCTGCGTGACGCGTGACTGGAAGCTGTCCTGGCGCACCGATGAGAGAATCGGCGCTTGATAGTTGAGTCGCTCGTTCGTGGCAATTGTCGGCAGCGGGTAGTAGTCGAGCAGCGCCGCGGCTTCGGGGCTGATGCGGTCGCGCGGGATGGTGTTGTTCGGGAACGGCCGGCCGGTCAGCGGATCGTTCACGGTGATCGACCGACCGAGTCCATCCACGGTTTGCGAGAAGTCGCCGTTGCGCTCGGCGACGGTCGGCATGCGCTGGGACGCGGTCGTGGCCCGGTCGTCGGAAGTGCGCTGATAGCCGAGAAACAGGTTCGGTCCGCGGTTGGGTAACAGACGCGGAATACGCAGCGGTCCCTGGAACATCCCGACGAAGTGCAGGTTGTTGTAGTCGGGCACCGCGGTCTGCTGTCCGGTGATCGAGTAGTTCTTGGCGTCGAACGCCGAACTGCTCAACGTGAAGCCGGCCTGCGCGTTGTACAGCGCGCCTGGTCTCCGTCGGTTGTTGCCGAACGCGGCGAACTGCGCGAACGGCGACGCTGCGCCATTGTTCACGCTGCCGTTCACGAGGAAGCCGTCGTTCGCAGCGTTGGCATCGGCTTGCTGCTCGGGTGCCGCTGGTGCGGCCGC
>DATCXH010000952.1:0-2579 GCA_036565925.1 Vicinamibacterales bacterium | reverse complement strand
CTGACCGACCACCGCGAAATAACCGGGCACGACGGTGTGCACCGCCTGGGTGTGGCCAGGATCCGCAATCCGCTGGCTCACGATCTGGAGATTGGTTCCCAGTCCTCCAGTGGTGGGCAACGCGCGCACGACCGTCGCGCCTCGAACGCCGGGAATCGCCTGTGCGCGCGTCACGAGCTCGTCGAAGAATCGCGCGCGCTTCTCGGCCGTGTCGTACGTGGCCACCGGCAGCGGAATGCGCATCGTCAACAGGCCTGCCGATGGAAAGCCCAGATCGACATGTGTGAGCCTGGCGATCGTCTGTCCCATGAGGCCCGCGCCGATGAGCAGAATCAGCGAGAGTGCGACCTGCGCGACAACGAGCCCACCGCGTGCGCCGATCCGCAAGCCACGCGAGCGGCCTGGTTCACTCTCGCCCACACCGCCCTGTCGCAACCGATCGATCAACGACGGCTTTAACAACTGCAATGACGGGAACGTGCCAAACACGACGCCAGTGACGAACGTGATCGCCACCGTCCAGAAGAGCACGGTTCCATTGACGGAAAGCTCGTTCGCGCGCGGCAGATCGAACAACGTCATCGTCGCCACTGCTCTCACGCCAGCGTAGGCGATGACAAGCCCTAGCGCGCCGCCGAACATCGAGAGCACGAGGCTTTCAGTCACGAGTTGACGCACGATGCGCGATCGCTTCGCACCAAGTGCTGAACGCATGGCGAACCCACGGACGCGGGACGTCGCTCGCGCAGTGAGCAGTGTCGCCACGTTCGCGCACGCGATGAGCAGCACGAACCCGACCGCTGCCATCAGCATCCACAGCAAGGTGTTCACGGGTCCGACCAGCGAGTCCTTCAGTGACGTCAGGACGACCGCACCAGTGTCAACGCGTCGCTGTCCCGGAGGCTCGTACTGGTTGTTCAGCACCGCCATCTCGGCGTCGGCTTGCTGTCGCGTGAAGCCCGGACGAATCCGTGCGACGCCCATGAGCGGCGTGCAGCAGGCCCAGTACTGACGGGCGATGAACCCTGCAGCCGCAGGCTGCGGCAGCCACAGGTCGATGTCCCTGACAGGAAACTGAAACTCTGCTGGAAGGATCCCGATCACCGTACGTGGTACCGAACCCAGCGTGATCGTCGTGCCCACAATCGACGGATTGCGTTGGAACTGGCGGGCCCACAGCCGCTCGCTGATGATCGTGACCGGCGGACTTCCTTCGGCGTCATCATCCGGACGGAAACGTCGTCCCCGGATCGGGTGCACACCAAGAATCCGTGGCACGTTGGCCGACATGCGGCCCGCTCTCAACACGACCGGCTCTCGACCGGCGAGGATCGCATCCTCGAAGGAGGGCCGATACACACCGACCTCGAGCGTGCGCGCGTCTCGCATTAACTCCCATCGCCGCAGCGAGATCCACCGCGCCAGAGACACCTGGCCACCGGGAGCCGCCGACCTGCTTCTCGTCACTGACACGAGCGCATCTGGATCGGCATATGCGAGGGGACGCATCAGCACGCCATGCACGATCGAGAAAACCGCGGCGTTTGCCCCGATGCCGACCGCCAGCGTGACGACGGCAACAGTGGTAAATGCGGGCTGACGACGGCACCCGCGCAGCGCGTAACGGAAATCACGTGCGACTTCTTCGAGCAGTGGCACACCACGGATCTCGCGGTGCGCCTCGCGCAGTTGCGTCGCGTTGCCCAGCGTCAGATACGCGGCACGTCTGGCCTCATCCTCCGAGAGGCCGCGGCGACGGTACTCGTCCACCAGGAGCGTGCGGTGGGCATCCATCTCCTGATCGAGATCGCCATCGTCCCGACGATGTCTGAAGAGGGCGATTACGCGCGACAACATTCGCCACAATGCATGCACGGCTCTACTCCTGACGCAGCGCCTTCAGCGGATCGAGTGTGGTGGCACGACGTGCCGGCACGTAGCACGCAATCAGGGCAACGCCGGTCAACACGCCGGCGACGGACAGAAACGACGCGACATTGACCGCCGGCACGCCATAGAGAAACGCCCTCAGCGTTGGTGAGACGATCAGTGCGAGACCGACACCAGCTGCGAGGCCAACCGTCACGATCGTCATCGTCTGACGTACCACGAGCATCCCGACGTCGAGCCGTCGCGCGCCGAGCGCCACGCGGATGCCGATCTCCCGGGTGCGTTGCGCGACGGCGTAAGAGACGACGCCGTAGAGGCCCAGAGCAGCGAGCGCCACGGCAATCGCCGCACACATCGAGATCAAGAGCGATCGCAGACGATCGGGAGCGACATCGGCAGGCGCGAGTGTCTCGAGCGGCGCGATGTCGGCAAGTGCCTGATTCGGGTCAAACGCAGATACTGTCTTGCGAACCGGCTCCTGCATGAGCGCTGGGTCGCCCTCCGTGCGAACGACCAGCGCCAGATTCGCGCGCGGGTGCTGCTCGCGCGTCGCGTAAACCGTTGGTTCGGCCACTCGGTTGCCGAACGGGTTCACGCCTTCGTCGACGATGACGCCGACGATTGTCCATTCGAGATCGGCCGTCAGGCGGACCTGACGTGCCGGTCCTGCGGCTGATGTCGCGGCTTCG
>DATCXH010000940.1:0-2460 GCA_036565925.1 Vicinamibacterales bacterium | reverse complement strand
TGAAGCCGCTCCGCGACCACGTGTCGCAGTCCCGAGCGGGAGCGATGGCGTGACCGCCACTCGTGTCCACCCTCTTTATGCGTGAACCAGCTTCAGGCCGATTCCCGTTCCAAGCCCCAGCGGGTAGCCTGGCTGGAAGTTGAAGTAGACGAGCGGCTCGTCGGTCACGGCAATCGGCAGTGCACTCACAGGACTGCGGTTCGCGCTCGTCGGCTGTGCCCGCCCACTTCATCCGTGCACGGGTTCGCCGACGTTAGATGGAATCAGTGTCGATGCGATTCCGAGTGCCGCGTTCGTTCTGGCGATGGACTCGGGTCCGTTGAGTACCACTCCGGTCAAGGCGCGGATCGCATCGATGGTCTCGGGAATGACGATGGCCTGATTGTCAACCATGTACGCGTAGAACAGCTCGTCACCCTGTACACGGAGCATGTCGGCCCACAGCGCCACTTCGTAGAGGTTGTCGTGCGGACGCCCGCGATCCGCCATCAACTCTTTCACTGTATTGAGCGCGACCAGGCCGTCACTCATGCGGATCAGCGCGATTCGCGACGACGCGCGAAATGCGTCCAGCACGTCGCCTGTGCTCGCCTGACGCGTCATCCGCACCGACCAGTAATGCAGGTGCGCCAAGGTCTCTGGAACCTTGACCGCCATCGTAATCACGTCGAGTTCCGGGTCGACGGTTTGAGCATCTGGTCCCTGGTGGCTCGGGATCTCAGGCTCGGGCACGAGCGTGTTCATGATGCCGCTCTCGTGGCTTTCCCACGGGTCCGTGGCCCTGCGCAGGAGCGTACCGCGGGCCTGCCGCAGCAAGCCGGCACGCTTGAGCGCGGTGAGTGTCCGAACGACCGACGTTGTATTGCAGGACACGACGCGGGTCGCATCACGACCAACGGCGCTGGCGTAGTTGCACTCCGCAACAAAGGAGTGACCCGTGGCCGCATGCTTCTCACCGCCCTGCAAAATGAATCTGACCCCGCGGCGGCGATACGTCTCGACGTTCTTTGCCGCGACGCGCTTGGGCGTGCAGTCGACGATGACGTCGACCTGCCCAAGCAGATCGTCCAGAGTCCCGGCCACCTCGAGTCCCGCGTCACGCATCGCCGTGACGTGTTGTTCGGTGGCGCCGAACAATCGAAAGCCCTTCTGACCCACAACGTGCGCGCGCCAGTCGGTCATGACATCGGACACGCCTGCGAGCGACATGTCAGGCTGCTTCATCACCGCATCGGCAACCCGTTTGCCGATCACGCCGTAGCCATTGACTCCAACACGAACCGTTCTTGATTCAGGCACGATCAACCTCGCTACCGTCCGTGAATCGGTGAACGCGACAGGTCGCGCTCACCTGAGATGATTAGTGGGTGACTGGACCGGCTCTCAACCAGTCCGGGCATTTGAATTGATCAGCAGAGTCGTAGCCAGGAGGTCCGGCTCCCCGCAGCACCTCAGGGCAGCACGACGAAAGCACTCGCCGCTCAAATGCGAATACTTCCGCCGGCGTCATCCGCTCGAACTCGGCAAGCTCGAACATCGTCGCACCATCTACGTCCGCCGGATCGACGCGAATGACGTCAGCAGTTTGATCGAACCATGCCGATCCGATCGGGATGAGCCGACGCTGATCGGTGTCATCGCGGTGGAGTACGAGATACCGCGGATCGTCTGAGCTGGCCGACAAGAGGAGCCCGTCGAACTGTCCGACGCGTTCGTCTCGAGTATTCAGGACGTCTATCCGCGGCAGCGACCGACATGCGGGCCCGAGATCGGGCGGTCGCGCATAGCGGAGAGGTGCATGGAGCGGCTGCTCACCAGCTGGCGGTTCGAAATCGTGCATGAACCGTTCTCCTGGACAATGGGTTCTTGCTCGGCAAGAACCTGCGCAACAATCCGATCGATATTAGCGCACTCGCGTTGACCGATACGAACGCGTCACGGTGAGTGTGCGGCTGGGACGGACCAGTCGCAGCGAAGAGTCAAGCTGATCGGCGTGCGTCGCTGCGCCGGAGCCGCGCTGTGAGCGAATGATGACGCGGTAACATCGCGAGATCATCGGAGCACGCACATGACGACCCACCAGCACGAGCCCGGAGATTTCATTTCGTACCCGTCTGAACGCGTTGTAGGGACCATCGCTGACGCGAAGAGCGCCCGAGCGGCGATCGAGACGCTCCTCCGGGAAGATTTTCACGACTCCGACATCGACATCCTGTGTGGAGAGGAAGATGTGCACCGGCTGGACCCGACCGGCGAGGAGCATGGGTTCCTCGCCAGATTCCAGCGGGCGTTGATCCGTGTGCTGGGGCCGGCCGAAGAGTCCAAGTATTTGAGTCGACATGTAGAGGATCTGCGTGCGGGCCGGTTCGTCATCATGGTCCTGGCGAAGGAGCCCGAGAAACGCACTCTCGCGGCGCGCATTCTCAATTCGCATGGCGCCCAGTTCGTTGGCTTTTACGG
>DATCXH010000924.1:0-11463 GCA_036565925.1 Vicinamibacterales bacterium | reverse complement strand
TCGTTGAGACACCGCAGGTAGACCGACAGGCGATTCGTAGTGAGCTCAGAGACCTGTTCGGGTGTCTGCCTACGCTTGTTCAAACGATTCACAAGGTTCTAATGCTAGCATCTGCGGCATGGCGCAGACCACCATGCCGACCCCGCGTGAGACCCAGGAAACAGCCGCTTTCAAGCCCTATGTCCCGGCGTCGCAGACGCTGCCGGAGTTCACCCCGAAGGCCATCATCCTCGGCGCGATCTTCGGCCTGATCTTCGGCGCATCGACCGTCTATCTCGGTCTGCGCGCTGGACTGACAGTCAGCGCATCGATTCCGATCGCAGTCCTCGCGATCTCGGTCCTCAAGAAACTCGGTGGTTCGACGATTCTCGAGAACAACATCGTCCAGACCATCGGATCGGCCGGTGAATCGATCGCCGGCGGTGTGGTCTTCACTATCCCGGCGCTGCTGTTCCTGATGCCGGACGGTCCGAAGTACTTCAACTACACACAGATCACGATGCTGACCTTCGCGGGCGGCATCCTCGGCGTGCTCATGATGGTGCCACTGCGGCGCGCGCTCATCGTCAAGGAGCACGGTGTGCTGCCCTATCCTGAAGGTACGGCCTGCGCCGAGGTGCTCGTCGCCGGCGAGCGTGGCGGCAAACTGGCCGCGCTGGTCTTCGGCGGCCTCGGAGTGGGCGCGCTGTGGAAGGCGCTGTCCTGGATTTTCAATCTGTTCCTGCAGGTCGTCGGCTACTCGACACCAAGGACGAGCCAGTTCCCGAACGCGACGATCAACGTCGACATCTCGCCGGAGTACCTGGGCGTCGGCTACGTGATCGGGCCGCGCATCGCCGGCATCATGTTCGCCGGCGGCGTGCTCTCGTGGCTGGTGCTGCTGCCGCTGCTTTCGATCCTGGGCGCGTACATCAACGTCCCGCTGCAACCGATTCACCCCAACTACGCGAATAATCCCGCGACCGGTCAGCCGTTCCTGCTCTCTGAGATGGCGCCCGCCCAGATCTGGAGCGCCTACATCCGCTACATCGGCGCTGGCGCTGTGCTCGCATCCGGTCTCATCACACTGGCCCGCACGCTGCCGACGATCGTGTCGTCCGCAAAGGGCAGCTTCAAGGATCTCTCGGCCGGTGCCGCCGGAGCTGTCATGCAGACGCGAACCGAGCGCGACATCCCGATGATCGTGGTCCTCGGTGGCTCGCTGCTCCTCGGCCTCTTTCTCGCGTTCGCGCCCGGTCTGCCGATGCAGGGCAACGTGCTCGCGGCGATTCTGATTCTCATTTTTGGCTTCTTCTTCGCGACGGTGTCATCGCGCATCACAGGACTGATCGGCACATCGTCGAACCCGATCTCGGGCATGACGATCGCAACGTTGATCCTGACGTGCCTCCTGTTCGTCGGTCTTGGTTGGACTGGTGACGTGTATTCGCCGATTGCGCTCAGCGTCGGCGCGATCGTGTGTATCGCCGCCGCAAACGCCGGCAACACGTCGCAGGACCTGAAGACCGGATACATCGTCGGTGCGACTCCGCTCTATCAGCAGATCGGACTGGTGATCGGTGTCATCACGTCAGCGTTCGTGATTGGCGTCACGCTGCTGTATCTCCACGAGAACCTGGGCGGCATCGGGTCGGCGAACCTTGCGGCTCCGCAAGCGACGCTGATGTCGACGATCATTCGCGGTCTGCTCAATCAGAACCTGCCGTGGGGTCTCGTGCTGGTCGGCGTCTTCGTGGCCGTCGTCCTCGAGCTGTGTGGCATCCGATCGCTGCCATTCGCGGTCGGGTCCTATCTCCCGATCGCGACGACCGCTCCGATTTTCTGCGGCGGCCTGGTTCGCTGGTGGGTCGAGCAAAGGTCGGGTCAGTCGCAGGAATCTGACGTCAGCTCCGGCACGCTCTTCAGCTCAGGCTTGATCGCGGGCGGCTCGATTACCGGCATCATTTTCGCACTGCTGGTCGGCACTGGCGGCATCGAAGCGCCTCAGATGCTGGGCACATGGATTCCCTTCTTTAATCAGCCGAATACGGTCGGCCAGCTTGCCAGCGCTGCGCTCTTTGCCGCATTGGCGTTGGTCGTGGCCCGCGTAGGGCTGCGAAAAGTACAATGACGATGTGAACCGGCTCGCACTTCGAGTCCTCGCCATCGTTCTGGTCGTCGCCGGGGGCGCCTGGGCTCAGGCGCCCACGCGGCGACTCACGACCATCGACGCACTCAAGCAGTACCCCGGCTTTTACAATCTGCAGAGCGTGCTGTTGCGCGGCGAAATCGACGACGCGACGCCGAAGCTTCAACTGAAGGCGGACGAGCACGTAATCCGCATCATCCTGGACGAGGGTGTGGCCACGAAGAAGGGCCCCGTGGAAGTGCGTGGCGTGCTCATCGACGTGGGCCGCCTCGAGCCGGGCGATCCCCGCGTCGGTGGATTCGCCGAAGGACGCGACGCAGAACGCTGGCCGCGTCCGGGCGAGGAGTTGTTTGTCCGTGTCAGCGCCGTGGCCGAGGTGCCTCCGGCTGCGACGATGCCGACCGTTCGCGCAATCGCGCTCGAGCCGTGGAAGTTTGAGACCCAGAGAGTGACGGTGCTTGGCAACTTCCGCGGACGGAATCTGTTCGGCGATTTGCCAGGTGCACCAGGCACGAGCAAGTACGACTTCGTCATTCGAGGTACCGAGGGCGCGATCTGGGTCACCAATCTGCGGCCGCGTGGCAGCGGCTTCGAGCTCGATATCAATCGTCGCGTGGACAGCGATCGCTGGGTCGAGGTCACGGGCACCATCGTGAGAGAACGAGGGCTCGTCTCGATCGACGCGACGAAGCTGGCACTGGCCAAAGCTCCGCAGGCGACTGAGGCGCCCGCAGAGTCAGCGGTGCCCGCACTTCCGCTCGAGCCCGTGCAGGTGGTCTTCAGTTCGCCGACCGATGGCGAGACTGACGTGACCGCGTCGGGCGCGATCCGCATTCAGTTTTCCCGTGGATTGAGCGAGCCGTCGTTGGCTGGAAAGCTGCGGGTCTCCTACGTCGGCACTCCAGTTGATTCGACCCTGCCGTTCCAGACAACGTACGACGGGGCGAACCGTGCAGTGGTGCTGAAGATGACGCAGCCATTCGAACCGTTCCGCACGGTAAAGGTCGAACTCCTCGACGGCATCAAAGCCTTCGACGGCGGACCGGTTGCGCCGTGGACTGTCACGTTTTCAGTGGGTGGATAGTCAGGGAATGATTTTGAATTCCGTGAGCTGCTTCTCGTTCCCCTGCGTCACTTCGATCGAATAGTCCCCAGCGGCAAACGGCGCCAGCGTCGCGTCGATCACGATCCACCGAAACGCGCCTGACGCGTCGGCGCGCTCACTCACCTGTGCCGGCACGGACAGCTCGTTGTGATTGCGATCGAGAATCCGCGCCTTCGCGGGCGTGGGAGCCGCGGTAGCAAGTTCCAGCTTCAGACGATCGCTGCGGGTGAACCGTGGATCGGCGGTGCGCATGTATCGAGGACCCGTGGACAGGCCGCGTCGCCACATGACCGCCTCGCCAAGTGCCGGGCCCTCTCTCAACACGACGCGTGCGGTATCGGTCAGCTCGGCCTTCTCATCGGCCTGCGATCGCAGACGAACACTGACCGCATACTCGCCCGCCGCGAGCGCACCCGTCTCAGGCACCTGGATGCCGAACGGGCCCTCGTCCGGTTTCAGATCCACCGTGCTTGTCATGATCTCCTTCCCGGCAGAATCGATCACGACGACTTCTGCCTGCGCCCCGGCAGTCCATGCGAGCTGACGACGCGTCTGGTAGTCGAGTTCGCCGACCACCCAGAACGCCCCCTGCCGCACGTCTTGTGACGAATTGCGCACCCAGGTTGACGTACGAATCCGGAACGGCGCACGCGCATTCGCGGGCGTCGATGTCATGATCGCTTTGATCGTTGGGCTGGTTGTGCTGGTGCTGCTGACCAGTTCATCGGCCGTCCGTCCGCGGTAGCCGCGGCGCACGCGCGCTTTGACCCCGTCGCGCTTGACGCGAACAGAGAGCGCTCGAAACCGTCCATCCAGCCTGGTGTTGGAGGAGGAATAGGTGAGCAAGTAGTACGACGACAGATCGTCTACGATGCGGCTGATCTGCGCGTCGAGGCTGTTGGCGCTCGCCATCAACAGGCCGTCGGTGTTATCGGCAATGAATCGCAGGCTGTCCTGACGCGAGGCGGAATTCGTGCTGGTGTTCTTGCCGTTGGTTCCGTTGGCTCCGCTCCCCGACTCGGGCATGATGCCGCGCGGGTCGATCGCATAGAACGTGATGTTGCTGCGGTTCGCCTCTTCGGTCAGCGAGCGGAGCCGCTGACTGTCATCAAGACGGGCAAGTACCGCGCGGTCGGCCTCGCACTCGACGTAGTTCACTTCTTTCGAATCGCCGGTCTCTTCCGACTTCTCTTTCGCCGGCCTGCGCAGCAGTCGATCGACGAGACCGCTCTGGTCGCGCTTCTGTGATGAGGACGCCAGATTTTCGTTTTCGCGAAACAGCATCCAGCCGTCTGAGACCGTCAGGACGGCTTTTCGTTCCTCGCGAAGGCCGCCGAGGTCGGACACGAGTCCGTCGAGCGCATCGAGCGTCAGCTTCTCACGACGTCTCGCCTTCATTTCAGTGGCCGGCGTGTTGGCATTCCCACCGGCGGATGGATAGCAATTGTCGTAGAGCGTTTCTTTCTGATCGCGACGCTCAGTCCGTCCGCGTCGCGCCCATGCCCAGTCGCTCTGCATGATGTTGGAGATGATGGTGGCCTTCCGGCCGAACTTCATCTCGCTGGGCGACATCTCCGGGCCCATCACTGCAACCATGTCGTCGGGGCCGATGAGGCGATCGAGCACCCTGATCAGCGGCAGCCGCATGCTCGACGATCCCTCGATATCGGTGTTGTAGGTATCGAGAAAGATCACAAACACTCTGGCTCGAGAGGAACCAGGTGTCCCAACCTGTACGTGCTCGAAGGTGTCGAGCTTCTGAGGAACACCGTCTTCGAGCAGCTCGACATCGCTTGCCATCAGATCGTCGATGGCCTTGCCATCGCGTGAGGCATATAGATCGACGCGCACAGCGTTCGTGCCGGTTCGAGTTGTTGGACCGTCTTGGGCTCGCAGCGACGCGGCCGCAAGCAGAACGAGCAGGGTGAGCAGAGCTCGACGCACAGGAACCCCGGTGGCAGGCTGGCTTTGGCAGTTTACTGCATCCAAGACAACTCCCAACGACCAATTCCCAACCACTACCAACCCAACTCCCCAACCATGAGCGTCGTTGGGGAGTAGAGGTCGGGAGTGGTTGGTAGTTGGGCGTTGGTAGTTAGGAATTGTTCAGGGGACCACACGGAACGCGGTCATCTGTCTCATTTGCCCTTGCGTGACGTCGACCGCGTAATCGGCCGGTCCGAACGGCGCGAGGCCGAGATCGACGACCACCCATGTGAAGCCTGCTGGATCAGGTCGTGTGCTGACCTCGACTGGTACGGAGATCGTCTGGCCGTTGCGATCGACCACACGCGCACTGGCTGGCTCGGCTGACGAGGTTGCCAATTCGAAGCGCAGGCGTTCGCTGCGCTGGAACCGCGGATCGGCCGTGCGTAGATGCTGCGGCCCCGTTGTTGGTCCACGCCGCCACATGACCGCCTCACCAAGCGACGGCGGCGACTTCACCGAGATGCGAGCCGTGTCGATGAGTCCGAGCTCACCTTCCACCGGCGAGCGCAGTCGAACGCGGACGGTGTAGTCGCCCGACTGCATGCCGCCCGCGTCCGGCAACTGGAGCATGAAAGGACTGTCGCCAGGTTTGAGCTCCAAACGCTGCGACGCCACCTGGACGTTGTCCGAACCGGTGACGACGATCTCGGCCTGTGCACCGCGCGACCATGCCGGAAGGCGCTTCGTCTGCGCGTCCAGTTCGCCGACGATCCAGACAGTGCCACCCGAAAGACCAGCGCGCGACCACGCTGCGGCGCGAATCCTGAATTGCGCACGCGCATTGAAACTCACCACCGGCGGCGCGACTGGTGCCGTCGTCGCACCTGTTGCGGACGCGCCTCCTGCTTCAAGTGCGGCGGGACTCACTCCACCGCGCGCGAGTTCTTCGGTCGTGTAGCCGCGATAACCTTTGCGTGCTCGTACCGTAACTCCAGGGCGCTTCACACGGACCGTGATAGATCGGAACCGTCCATCGAGCTTCGTGTTCGTCGTGTAGTACCCCATCAAGTAGTACGACGACAGGTCGTCCACGATCCGACGCAGCGCACCGTCGATGTTGTTGGTGTTGATCACCGACGTGCCGTCGGTGTCAGCGGCCAGAAATCGCAGTCCTTCCTGGCGATTGCGTAGATTCGCAGCGTCCTGGGTCGGCGATGGCGGCCTCTCGGGGCCGATCGGCGCATCAAACGCCACCAGGCCGCGGGCATACACGGGATAAAAGGTGACGTTACCTCGGTTGGCGGTCTGCGTGAGATTCTGCAGTCGGAACTCGTGATCGAGCGCCGCCAACGACATCCGATCGGCCTCGCACTGCACGCGAGCTGATCCTTGCAACTGTCCTTTGTCTGAAGGCTGCGGACGCGGCGGCCGCAGCAGAACGTCGCCAGGGCGGAGGCCGGTGTCATTACCGTCGAGCGCGCGCGCGAGTTTCGTGTCCGGACGATAAATGACCCATCCTTCGGTGACCGCAAGGACCGCTTTGCGCTCCTCGCGAATGCCATTGAGGTGGACCATCAGATCTTCGAGCGCATCGAGCGTGAGCTTCTCGCGACGCCGTGCCTTCATCTCTTTCGCAATGCCGACCGTGCTGAACGCGTCCGGATAGCATGCGTCGTACTGATCCTCTTTCTCGTCGTTGTCAGCACCCGGAAGACGGCCACGTCTTCCCCACAGCCACTCGCGCTCCAGCATCCTGGAGATCACGGTCGTCTTGCGCTGGAACGTGATCTCGGTGGCCGCCATCTCCGGCGTCATCACCGCCACCATGTCGTCGGGCCCGAGCACGCGGTCGATGAAGTTCATGAGCGGCTCGCGCATTCTGGCCGAGCCCTCGATCTGCGTGTGGTAGGTGTCGAGGAAGATCACGAACACGCGGGCCCGCGGATCGGCCGCCATCTGCCGGCTCTCTTCGACGCCCTTCGGCTCGACGCGAAGTTCCTGTGGAATGCCCGTGCGGACCCGCACGTGCTCGAACGCCTCGATCTTCTGTGGCACGCCGTCTTCGAGGACCTCGACTTCATTCTCCTGAATGTCCTCGATGGGCTTGCCGTCGCGCGTGGCGTACATGTCTACGCGGATGTACGCGGCACCGCTGCGAAACGTCGGCTGGTTCTGACGGTTCTGCGCGCTCAGCGACACCGCTGCGAGCGCGAGCACGATGAGGAAGGAGATTCGGCGCACACGAACTCCCAAGCAGGTTGGCTTGGCGAGTTTAGTTCCAGAGCGGTCCTTCGTCGAGCAGCTTCTGAACCTCGTCCCGAACCTGGGCAATGAGCGCATCGCGGTCGCTGATCGACAGCCCCTTCGTCTCGATTGGCGTCCCGATCCTGACACTGACGTCAACCGGCCGCACGAATGCGCTGCCCTTGCGCATCGCATCTCGCCCCCCTTGGATAGCCACCGGGACGATTGGCGTCTGGGCTTCGATGGCCATGATGAAGCCACCCTTCTTGAACGGCAGCAGGCTGCCCGTGCGACTGCGCGTGCCCTCAGGAAAGATCAGGAACGAGCTGCCGTTGCGCAGCGAAGCAGCCCCCTTCGAGATCGATGCCATCGCCTGCTCGCGATCGCCGCGATCGACGGAGACGAAGCCTGCGACGTCGAACGCCGTCTTCATGATGGGAAACTTTCGCAGTTCAGCTTTGTAGAGAATCTTGATGCGCGGGTGTAGCGCTTCAAAGAGCACAGGAGGATCGACGTTGCTCTCGTGATTCGAGCAGTAGACCGCGGCATATCGTGGAAGGTGTTCACGTCCGGCCACTTTCCAACGGATCCCGGCCAGCGCCAACGCCAGCCGCACGCCACCGTGACCCAAGCGATACAACCCGTCAGTTGATCGCAGGACGATGCCCACGAAGAGACCGATAGGGCCAGCGACCGCAATGTACAAAAGGGCGATGACGTACGCGATCAGAGAACGGACGACAAACACTGCTGGCTCTCGGGTGTTGGTTTGTACACAAAAAAGCCCGGACCCGTGGGTCCGGGCTTCACGAAGAAGGCTACGCGAAACTCGTTACGACGCTCTCGCCGTCGTCCTGCTGCGCGGCGCGGCAATCACGACGGGTGCTTTCACCGGCGGCTTGGCAACCTTCGCCACCTTCGCACGCGCCGTGGCGCGAGCGAGGTTGCGGGCTTTCACCATGAAGCACTTTTCGAGCGCGCTGTCGACGCGGGACTCGACGTCGAGCGCCTTGAGACGCATCACCTCGGACACCTCCGAGATGATCAGCGCCTTGGCCCGATCAAGCATCCGCTTCTCGCGGAACGAAAGGCTCTTCGACTTGCTCAGGAATGTGAGGCTCTTGAGGACATCGGCCATGTCGTAGATCGATCCGGTCCGCATCTTGTCCGAGTTGTCCTTGAAGCGCCCTTTCCAGTTCTGATGGTTGTCGATACGGCCATCGCTCAGAAGGCCGAAGAGACGTTCGACCTCCTCATCGGTGATCGCCTTCCGCAGACCAACGTTGTCAACGTTCGCGACGGGCACGAGCACCGTCGTGTCGTTCGACACGATCCGCAGATGGAAGAAGCCGCAGGTGGTGCCAAGAATAGTTTTCTCTTCGATACGTTCAACGATGCCGAGTCCATGATTCGGGTAGATGACCTTGTCACCGAGCTGGAATGTCACGTTTCCCCCGTCGAAGGTTGATGGTAGGACCGGGTCCTCTGCTGGGAACAGCACCCATGAGTATATCGCAGTGGGGCGGGTCTTTCAACGAAATTGCCCGTAAAAAGCCCGATTTCGGCACTTCAGACCCGCTCGTTGCCCGTTCGCCGCAGCCATGCCGGAAGACCGGACGGTTGCGGGCAAGTGCACGTAAGTCACACGATTGTCAGGACTTGAATACAATCGCGTTGATGCGCCCTTGGCTGATCGTTCTCCTGCTGAGCTGTTGCACAGTCGAGCTCACGGCCCAGCCGGCTGTCCTCGCACCCTACTCCCCCACCCCGATGGACGTCGTCCAGCGGATGCTCAAGTTTGGCAGGGTCGGACCGGGCGACGTGGTCTATGACCTGGGGTGTGGCGACGGCCGCATCGTCATCGAAGCGGCTCGCGTATTTGGTGCGCGAGGCGTCGGCATCGACATCGATCCGGCATTGATCGAGCGGGCGCAGGCCAACGCAAAGCAAGCTGGCGTCGAGTCACTCGTCACCTTTCGCGTGCAGGATGCGATGACTGTCGACGTGTCAGACGCGACAGTCGTGACGTTGTATCTCCTTGCCGCCTCGAACGTGAAGCTGCGCCCGATCCTGACGAAGACACTTCGGCCTGGTGCCCGCATCGTGGCACATAACTATCCCATCGGAGACTGGGAGCCGGACGAGGTGGACACGTTCACAGATGCGATGGGCACGACGCGAACGTTGTTCTTGTGGACAATCAAATAACCATTGGTGATTGATGGATCTTGGATTGGTGATTCATTGTTGATTGTCGATCGTTGATTTCGGCCCGTTCCGCCCCGGCGCGGCCCAATCGTCGAATCGACAATCGCGAATCAACAACCACTCACCAATCAAAGATCGGCAAATCAACAATGCGTTCAGGCCCTAGCCATGGCCAGTTCCACGATCTCCTCGACGAGTTGCGCGTACGTGCGCCCCGACTTCCTTGCCGCCATCGCGAACTCCGCTTTCGAACTGAGCCACGGATTCGGGTTGACCTCGATCACCGCGACGCGCCCATTCGGCTGAAGCCGCATGTCCACGCGGCCGTAGTCGCGCAATTCGAGCGCCTGATACGCAGCTACAGCCGTTTGCTGCAGCGCTGCCAAGGCTTCTTCCGCGAGATCGGTCGCGATCCCCGATTTCGTATCGCGATACGCTTTCGTGCCTTTGCCCCACTTCACTTCGGCTGAAGCAATCCGTGGCATACCGTCCGGCAGCTTCGAGAGATCCAGTTCCACCACGGGTAACGCTTCAGGATTGTCGTTGCCGATGACGCCGACGTACATCTCGCGACCTTCGACGTACTCCTCGATCAGCACCGGCGAATCGAAGTTGGCATGCAGCCAATCGATCCGTTCCATCAGCTCGCGGATCGAGTTGACCACGGCGCTGAACTCAATGCCGATCGAGCCGTCCTCGCGCGCCGGCTTGACGATGACCGGGAAGTGCAGGTCGTGAGAGAAATCGAGCCGTCCGCGGTAGGACTTCGCAAACACCGGCGTGTGGACGCCGTGAAACTGGAAGATCTTTTTGGCGAGGGCTTTGTCCTGCGCCATCATCAGGCCGTGCGTGCCTGAGCCGGTGTAGTTCTTACCAATCAGCTCGAGAAACCCTGCGATCTTGAAGTCGGCGGTGTCGTCGCCGGCAAACGACTCGGTGAGGTTGAACACGAGGTCGCACTCCATCCGCGCGAGCGCCAGCAGGCTCTTCGGCGTGCCATCGAGCTCGTGCATCGTCGGCTCGTGACCGAGCTTGGTGAGCGCTTCGGCGACCTCTTCTTCGACTTCCTTCTTGTCCAGCGTGCGGGTGACCGGCGATTTGTCGGTTGACGCCGCCTGTTCCTCGGTCTCGTCAACCAGCACGCGGTCGTACAAGACGATGATCTTCAGTTTGCTCATCGCTGTTCGAACTGACCCCGAGTGAGGAAGTTCATGGCCAACGTCGTTGCCAACGCGGTGACCTCGACCAGGTAGCGAGCCTCCTCGCCGAGTTCGCCCCACAGTTTCATACGTTCACAGGTCCGGCAGATCGAATCGATCAGTCCGCGCACGATCGGCCGACGGACGCCGGTCCAGTAGGTGATCTTCTCGACCAGCTCCGGAGTGTACTTACGCACGATGTCGGCCGCCGGCTTCGATTCCTTGCGTCGTCGGGCGAGGAAGATCTGTCCGAGATGTGCGTCGAGCGCGATATCGATGCGCGCCTGCTGCTCCTGTGCCGCCTGCTCGTAGAACTGCTCGACGGTCACGCTGATGTCGTCGGGCGTGACGTCCACCTCGCCGGTCTTGACGATCGGCTCGACGTCGGCAAGTTTGCGTGCCACCCGTTCGACGTAGCGCAGTTTGCGCACGGCCGGCCAGTCTTTGTATTGGCGCCGCCACGGACTGCGCGGGGTGAGCCAGACGGCGAACGTCTCCGCAAAGTCCTCGTCGGGATGCTTCTGCGCGTACCAGCCTTCGATGTGCCGGACGAAGTGTTTACTGAAGGGGACCGGACGGTAGTCGTCGCGATAGGTGCGGAAGAACGGACCAAACAGGTCCCGCCATTCGCGTGTCGTGTACAAGCGATA